>NZ_JBVHLU010000026.1:0-118148 GCF_055558835.1 Embleya sp. NPDC025285 | reverse complement strand
CATGCTCAGAGACGGCACCTTCTACAAATCCCGCCCGGCCGAACCGGCCGCAGCACGACCCGCTCACCCTTGACGAAAGACATAGAGGCACCCCCTGGTGCCGGGCGTCCGCGCCGGCTCGCACACCGTGCACTCCACCGACGGCACCCCCTGCAACTGTGGGCATGCCGACCCCCGGACGCCGACGGGCCGCTTCCGCTGGTGCTCAACCTGCACGGCGGCCCGAACCTGGTCTCCGTCGACTCCTACAACCCGCAGGCACAGGCCTGGGTCGCCTCGGGCGTGGCGTACGCGTCGTTGAACTACCGAGGCTCGGTCACCTTCGGCCGCCGGTTCCGCGAAGGCTTCATCGGCTCCATCGGCGACCGGGAACTGGAGGACATCGAGTCGGCGGTTCGGCGACTGATCGCCGACGGTGTGGCCGACGCCGGACGGATCTTCGTCACCGGTGCCTCCTACGGAGGCTTCCTGTCCCTGCTGGCCGTGGGCCGGTTGTCCGAACTGTTCGCGGGGGCCATGGCGTTCGTCCCGATGGCCGACTGGGTGACCGCCTACGACGACATGAACCCGGCTCTGCGCGCGGCCTGGAAGGCCTTCTTCGGAGCGGCCCCCGACCTCGACCCGGATCGCTTCCGGCACTCCTCGCCGATCACGTACGTCGACGCGGTGCGCGCGCCCGTCTGGATCATGCAGGCCACCCACGACACGCGTACTCCGCCCAAGCAGGCGTACGCCTACGCGAAGACCCTGCAAGACACGGGCGCAGTCGTGTGCATCGACTGGTTCAGCGGCGGCCACGAGACCAGCAGTCGCGGGCAGGAGATCCACGACCAGCAGCGGATGACGGACCTCGTCCGAGCCGCCCTGCGCGGTGCGCCCTGGTCCCGGGCCCGGTCGAACCGCCGTCCGGACAGGGACTCGGATGACCCGGGGCGCGGTTCGCCCCGCAACCACGCGACCCGGCCCGGGGTGCCGGCGCCGACCCGGGTCCTGGGCCGCGCGCG
Organism: Embleya sp. NPDC025285; assembly: GCF_055558835.1. NCBI lineage: Bacteria > Bacillati > Actinomycetota > Actinomycetes > Kitasatosporales > Streptomycetaceae > Embleya > Embleya sp. NPDC025285. The sequence continues at coordinate 117,144 of NZ_JBVHLU010000026.1, read as the reverse complement.
ATGCCGGCGCCGCACGTCCTGCTCGTGCCGGACAAGTTCAAGGGCTCGCTCGGCGCGGCGGAGGTGGTCCGGCATCTCGCGGCCGGACTGCGCCGTGCCCGCCCCGGCCTGTCGGTGAGCGGCCTGCCCGTCGCCGACGGTGGCGAGGGCACCGTGGACGCCCTGGTCCATTGCGGCTTCCGGCGCCGCGTGGTCACCGTCGGCGGCCCCACCGGCCGGGCCGTACGCGCCTGCTATGCGCAGCGTGGCAGCACGGCCGTGGTGGAACTCGCCCAGAGTTCCGGACTGGGGCTGCTGCCCGGCCACGTCCCCGCGCCGCTCACCGCGAGCAGCAGGGGCGCCGGCGAGGTTGTGCGCAAGGCGCTGGACACCGGTGCGCGCACCGTCGTGCTGGGGCTGGGCGGCAGTGCCTGCACCGACGGGGGAGCGGGACTGCTCGGCGCGCTGGGGGCCCGGTTCACCGATGCCGGCGGGCGAGTGATCCCCGACGGCGGCGCGGCCCTGCGCGACCTCGCCGACGTCGACCTGTCCGGCCTCGATCCGCGGCTGGCGGCCACCGAATTCGTCCTCGCCACCGATGTCGACGCGCCTTTGTCGGGACCCGGCGGGGCCGCGGCGATGTACGGACCGCAGAAGGGCGCCGGGCCCGAGGACGTCGGCGTCCTGGAGGCCGGACTCGGGCGCTTGCTCGAGGTCCTGACGCGGACCGTGGGTCCGGGGGTCGTACGCCTGGCGGTCCTGCCGGGCGCCGGGGCCGCCGGCGGCAGCGGCTTCGGCGCACTGGTCGGCCTGGGCGCGCGGTGCCGACCCGGCGTCGACGTCGTCCTCGACGCGGTGGGGATCGACCGGGAGTTGCGCGCGGCCACCCTGGTGGTGACCGGGGAGGGCTCCTTGGACCGGCAAACCCTCCAGGGCGAGGCCCCGTTGGGCGTTGCCCGCCGCGCCGGCCTCCACGGCGTCCCCGTGATCGCCGTATGCGGACGCCTGAGCCTGACCCGCGATCAGCTCGCCGCGGCCGGATTCCGGGCCGGCTACACCCTGGCCGGCCTCGAACCCGACCCGGAACGCTCCATCGCCGCCGCCGCCCCGCTGCCGCGGGCCATGGGGCGGCTGATCGCCCACGAGCATCTCCCCGACCCCGCGTCGCCCACGGCACGCGCGAGGTAGCCGCCGTAGCGCGGACCGGGATCCGTGGACGGCTCGGAGAACGGCCACGGATCCCGGTCGCGTTCGTCGGCGTGTGGCGTCGGGCGCGGCGCCTGCGTCCGATGTGGAGTGCACGGAATGCACGCTGTCACGTGGTTCCTCGGTGACTACCTGCCGCATCGGTTCCAACTCCCGGAAACCGTGGGCTGATCCGCCCGCGCCACCGCGGCGTGTTGTTCGGGGTCCGGTGCTCCGATGAGCTGCCCCTGGCGCGGACGCCCCATCCGCACCCTGCGAGCCGAGCTGCGCCGACCCTGACCCCGGACCATCGCCGAATCCGCGCACACCGCCGAGGTGGTCCATCATCGTCGGCTTGCCCTCGGTGCCCTGGAGCCCGAGCGTGCCCGCGCCGGGCACGGCCAGGGAGGTGGCCGAGCCCCAGCCCTGTTCGGTTTACGGGCGTTTGGTCGGGGGTGGCACGGCCGGGGCGAAGTTGGCGAACGGCTCGGCGGCCGTGATCAGGGCTGCCAGGGCCGGGGACGTGGCGGCGTCGGGATGGGCGGCCAAGGCCTCCCGGGCGCTTGTGATCGCGGCGCGCAGGTCCTCGTGGCGCGAGGTGGGCATCGGGTTCCCTCCGGGACCGAAACGATGATCTTCCGGAGTCGTTTCCGGCCTCGAACAGCGATGATATCCGAGGCCGGACGGCGAACCTGACGGCACACCGCAGCCGTTCGGGGCAGCGAACCGGATTGCGCGATACGGGCAGCCCGATGGGTTCGCCCGGGCCGTGGAGCACACCGGCCGCACGGCTTCCGGCGACTGCGCATCCGTTATCCGTTGTCCCTCGTCCGTGGGGAGCGGCGCGAGGACACGCGCCGTCGAACGCCGCTTGCACGGCTGATACCCCACTTGTATACATGTTGCTCATGAGTGGTGTACGAGCTGCGGGCCCGCAACGCGGCTCCGCGCAGGACCTGACCTACCGCTGGCTGAAGCGGCACATCGCACAGATGCCGCGGCACGACGGCACGTTCCTGACCGAGTCGGAGGTCGCGCAGGCGGCGGGGACCTCGCGTACCCCCGTGCGGGAGGCACTGCTCCGGCTCGAGGCGGAGGGTTTCGTCCGGATCGTGCCGAAGAAGGGCGCCTACGTGCCGCCGATCTCGGACGCCGAGGTCCGCGCCGTGATGCAGGCCCGGGAGATGGTCGAGGACTGGACCATCCGGCGGGTCGCCGCTCGGGGGGCGGAGTTCGCCGTCGAGCTGGAGCGCCTGGTGGCGGAGCAGGCCGGCCTGCTCGCCGATCCGGTCGCCTTCATCGACTGCGACCGGATGTTCCATCGCACGATCGTGCGGGCGGCCGGCAACCCCGTACTGGCCGAGTTCTACGAATCGTTGCGGGACCGGCAGATCCGGATGGGGCTGCGCGCGGTGGTCCGTGCCGAGAGCCGGGCCCGGGCCGTGCTCGACGAACACGGAGCGATCGTTGCCGCGGTGCGCGACGGCGACGCGGAGCGGGCGGGGCAGGCCGTCGCGGCCCACCTGTCGAGCACGCTGGCTGCCCTGAGCGTGCCGGACATGGCGGACTGGACGGGGCTCGCCGCTCGGGAGGAGGGCTCATGAGAATCGCTCTGCTGCAGATTGCCAGTCCGCCGGAGGAGTCCCCGCAGCAGCGGCGGGAGCGGGTCGACGGGATGCTCACCCGGGCGCGGGGAGCGGACCTGGTCGTGCTGCCGGAGTTGTGGGCGGCCGGATACTTCGCCTTCGACGCCTACACCGAGCGGGCCGAGACCCTGGCCGGTCCCACCGTGACGGCGGCCCGCGGCTGGGCCCGGCGGCTCGGCGCCCACGTGCACCTCGGCAGCATCGTCGAGCGCGACGACCGGGGACGCCTGTTCAACACCGCCGTGTTGATCGACCCGGGCGGGGAGATCGCCCACACGTACCGCAAGGTGCACGTCTTCGGCTACGCCTCCCGCGAGGCCGAACTCCTCACCCCGGGCGACACGTTGGAGGTCGCCGACACCGGGCTCGGCCCGATCGGCGCGACCACCTGCTACGACCTGCGATTCCCCGAACTGTGGCGGGGGTTGATCGATCGCGGCGCGAAGTCGGTGATCGTACCGGCCGCATGGCCGGCCGCCCGACGCGAGCACTGGCGGCTGTTCACCACCTGCCGCGCCGTGGAGGAGCAGGTACTCGTGATCGCGTGCAACGCGGTCGGCACGCAGGACGGCGGCGTCGAACTCGGCGGCCACAGCCGGGTCGTCGACCCCTGGGGCAAGGTGCTCGCGGAGGCCGGCACCGCGGAGGGCGTGACCTTCTGCGACGTCGACCCCGCAGTGATCGACACGGTGCGGGCGGAGTTCCCGGTGCTCGCCGATCGCCGTTGGCCGCTGTGACGGTCGTGGGCACCGGCGCGAAGTACCGACGACCGGAGCGCGGACCGCCGAGGGGCCCGCTGATCCCGCGGGGGCCTCGATCGAGCCGGTTGCACGAGGCATGCGTGCATCCGGCTCGGCGAGGTGCGTGACCGGATCGAACCGGGTATCGGCCACCGACTCGGAAGCAACTCGGATCGGCACATCGACGACCAAGCCGGTGGTGCCGAGGTCGTGGTGGCCCCGGGTATGACCGTGGCGAACCGGACCGTTCTCGAGGAGGCGGAGTCCTGGCGCCGGAGCGTGCGGATGTTCATCCGTTCGGTGTCTCGGATCACGGTCCCGGCACGAACACATCCGGACCGGTCGGCGGTTCGATGCCCATGGAAGGAGCGGATATGGAAGCGGAGCCAGGCGCCGTGTGGCGTACGCGGATCCGCGGACGGTCGACCGATCTGCCCGCGACGCTCGACGATATTCGCGCTGCCCTGCCCGAGGCTCGGCGGGCGGGCTTCGACCGTTGCGTCGGGTCGGCGCTCCTGGTCGATGTGCCCCTGGTGGCGGCACGGTGGAGTCTGCCCCCGGAGGCGATCGCCGAGGACGACACACTGATCGCAGCCCTGCGAGCCGGCGACGACTCGGGCTTCGTCGGATTGCACGACCCCGACGAGGAGGCCCGGCGATGAGTTTCCGAGTGCGATACGCGAAGGACGCCCAGGCCGACGTCCACGATCTCGCGTCCGAACCCCGCCGGCGCTTCGACACCGAACTCGCTCGCCTCGCCGGCGATCCGTTCGGCAGGGAATCGATCGCACTCGGGGAGCGCGACTACCGTCAGGTGCGCCTGGGCGGTTGTATCGCCACCTATCACGCGGACGAGGACGCGCGAATCGTGTCCGTCGTGCGTGTCATGGGTCCGCAATGACCCGTATGCGCCCGCCCGGAGCCCGCCCGACCCGGCGTCGCCGAACGAATCGAACTTCGGCGGCGCCGAGCCCGGTCGCCGCCCGGTGCGTCGGCGCTCTCGGCGTCCTGTCCGGCAGCCACGCCGCCCGGGACGACGAGGCGGCGCCCGGCGACGAAGGGGTGTAGGTCCAGCCGTCGGGACCTGCGGCGGACCGGCACCCACCCCGCCGTCGACGCGGGTCCCCCCGAGCGGCACCCGGCACCACACCGTGCCGAAGACCGTGGAGCGACCACTTCGTCACCCGCCCGGCGGCTCGGCCCTTGCCGCTCTCGTGTGACAGAGCGTGCAGATGGGCGTGAGGGGTAGCGGTGTGGGATGAGTATCGACAAGATCAGCGCAGATACGCGCGGTCTCCGGGAGCGGGATCTCGAGGTCGGGGCGTCGGCGGAGACTATCGCTCGGCTCCACCGGGAGGACGTGCGGGATTGGTTCGTCGACTTCGCCCGCCGGTATCCGACCGGCCTCGACGCGCCCGGGGGAGGGGCGACCCGAAAGCGGTGGGAGACGCTCACCGCCACGGCCGAACGGGACCTCGCCCTGGGGCGGTTGGCGGAGGGTCATGCCGATGCTTTCGCGATCATCGCCGAGGTCGGCGACGGCGTCGCGGTCGCGGCCCCGGGGGCACGCTGGGGGGTGTGGGCGGCCGAGCCGCCCGGCAGCAAACTCACCGCCGAACGGCTCGACCGGGGCCGGTGGCGGGTGCACGGGACCCGACGCTGGTGTTCGGGCGCCCTGATGTGCACGCACGCGCTCGTGACCGCCGACGCCCCGGACGGCCCGCGCCTGTTCACCATCGACGTCGGCGCCCCCGGATATCGCGTTCTGCCCGACTCGTGGCCGGCGATCGGCATGGCCGCGAGCGAGACCCTGGACGTCGAACTGGACGCGGTCCCGGCCGAACCTGTGGGCGACGTGGGCGCCTACCTCGACCGTCCGGGCTTTCATCACGGCGGAGTCGGCGTGGCGGCGTGCTGGCTCGGCGGCGCCCGCGCGGTGAGCCGACCACTCGTCGAGGCGGCGGGCAGGGGTCGGCTCGACGAGCACGGGCTGGCCCACCTCGGCGGCGTCGACCTCGCCCTGACCGTCGGCCGGACGCTGCTGGCGCAGGCCGCCGCGGACATCGACGCCGATCCCCTGGACCGGTCGGGCGCCGCACAGGTCCGGGCGTTGCGGGTCCGCGCCGTCGTCGAGCGCACCTGTGCGGAGGTCCTGGAGCGGGTCGGGCGGGCACTGGGCGCCGGGCCGCTGGGTCACGACGCCCGACACGCTCGCGCGGTCGCCGACCTGACGGTGTACATCCGCCAACACCACGCCGAACGAGACCTGGCACGCCTGGGGGCCCTGCGGGCCGCCGCGGTGTCGACCGAGGCGGACGGCCGGCTCCCGGGGGCGACCTCGTGACCGGCGAGCGCGCGCCCGCAGATCCCATCCAGGCCCCCGGCACGCCCGAGCGGGTGTGGCGTGCCTGGCGCGCATTGACCGACCTGCCCCGCGTGGACCCCTCGGAGGTGGCCGGTCCGTTCCGCGCCGGTGGCCTCGTGGTCGTCGCCGCGCACCCCGACGACGAGATCCTGGGCGCCGGCGGCCTGATCGCCGCCCATCTCGACACGGGTTCGCGCGTACGCGTGGTGCTGCTCACCGACGGCGAGAAGTCCCACCCGGGCGGGCCGATCCCGCCGCCGCTCCTGCGCGCGCGCCGAATCCGGGAGACGGAACGAGCCCTGGGCCTGCTCGGGCCGGCGGGGACCTCGACCGCCGAGATCGTGCGCCTGCGGCTGCCGGACACCGGGGTCGCCGAGCACGAGGCGAAGGCCGCGGACACCCTCGTCGCGCTCGTGGCCGGCTTCGGAATCTGCGCCGCCCCGTGGTCGGGAGACGTCCACGGCGATCACGAGGCGGCGGGGCGGGCCGCGGCGCTCGCGTGCGCGTCCGCCGACGTGGCCCATGTCCAGTACCCGGTGTGGATGTGGCACTGGGCCCGCCCCGACGACCCGCGGGTCCCCTGGGATCGCGCGGTCCGGGTGGACCTGACCCCCGAACGGCGACGGCGCAAACGTGATGCCGTCGGGTGCTTCGAGACGCAACTGCGCCCCCACGCCCCGGGCCGTGACGATCGGGTGATCCTGCCGCCCGAGGAGATCGAGCACTTCGTCCGCCCCTACGAGGTGGTGTTCCGATGAGCGAGGCATTGCCGAGGAAGGCGTTCGACGCGATGTACGCCGCCGCCGCGGACCCGTGGAGCCTCGCGGACCGCGCCTACGACCGGCGCAAGTACGCGCTCACGGTTGCGTCGCTGCCGAGAACGCGATACCGCGACGCGTTCGAACCGGCGTGCTCGGTCGGTGTGCTCACCCGGCTGCTCGCCGACCGTTGTGATCGGCTGCTGGCCTGCGATCTCTCCGAGGTCGCCGTCACGCAGGCCCGCACGCGCACGGCCGACCTCCCGCACGTCCGGGTGGAATGCCTCGTCCTGCCCCGGGAATGGCCGGACCGCCCCGGCGGATTCGATCTGATCGTGCTGTCCGAGTTCCTGTACTACTTCGAACCTTCGGAACGGGACCTGGTCCTGGCCCGGGCCCGCGCGTCCCTGGCCCCGGGCGGAACCGTGGTCGCGGTGCACTGGCGCCCGCCCGCGCCCGGACACGTGGACTCGGCCGAGCACGTGCATGCCGCCGTGCGGGCGCTGCCCGACCTGGTACGCGTGGTCGAACATCGTGAGCCCGACTTCCTTCTCGATGTGCTGATCGACACCCGGGACCGGCCCGGTACGGTCTCCGCCGCGCACGTGTCCCCGGCCGCGGTCGAGGGACTGCGTTGAGGGTCCACGGCAGTCGCCCGCCTCGGGTGCGGCGCGTGCTCGTGGTGGTGCCCGCACGCGACGAGGAGGACGAACTCCCGGGCTGCCTGCGGGCGCTCGCTCGCGCCAACGCGCGCGCCGCCGCCTCGGGCGTACCCGTCACCACGGTGGTCACCGCGGACCGTTGCCGTGATCGTACGGCGGACGTCGCCCGCGCGTTCGGTGCGCACGTGGTGGAAACCGACGCCGGGGCGGCCGGGGTCGCGCGCGCCGCGGGATTCGCGGCGATGTTGGGCGACAGGTGCGACGTACGGGACATGTGGCTGGCGACCACCGACGCCGACAGCCGGGTGCCCGCCCGGTGGTTGACCCGACAGATCGCGTGGGCCGGCGACGGCTGGGACGCCGTCGCCGGAACCGTTCGCGTGCGCGACTGGTCCGGGCACCCACCGGGCGTGCGGGAGGCATTCGAGGCCCGGTACGACCGCCGTGCCGACAGGAAGCGGCACGTGCACGGGGCGAACCTGGGGTTCTCCGGCGCCGCGTACCTGGAAGTCGGCGGATTCGCGGCGATGGCGGTGGGCGAGGACGGCGCGCTGGTCGAAGCACTGAAGGCGGCGGGCCGTCGTGTACTGCACACCGACGCCCTGCGCGTCCTCACCTCGGCGCGCACCGACCCACGCGCGCCGCGCGGTTTCGGCCACGACCTGCTCGATCTCGACGGCGCCCGCCCGGTGCCCCGGTGACCCTTGCGACGGGCGTGCCACCGCCGTCGGCGACCATCGCCGCCCAACCCCACGCCTCGAGTGGCGCCCGTCCACACCCGAACGCGAACGGCGGACCGGATCGTCGGCCGAAACCCATCGGAGCTTCGGCGCCGGTGACTTACCCGGGAAGCGGTTCGATGTCGTCGTCCGCCACCACGCGGATGCTGTGCTGGGCCGTTCGGGTGGTTGGGGGGCGGCGGGGGCGTCCGGACCCGTCGGCGGGTGCCCGGGGCGGTCAGGATGGCGGGGCCGGTTCCCGGATTTCCCCGGCGGGAGGTCCACTCGCTGTGTCGGTCCCGCCTTCGCGGCGTGGTGCCGCGGACTGTGTCGGTCGCCGTCGTGGGAGCCGTGCGTTCGATCCCGCCTCCGCCCCCGTCCCGGTGACCGGACCGGTGCGGAAACCCGACAAAGGAGGAAGAGAACATGACCGCGAACCGTGCCCATGTGATCGTCGGAGCGGGTCTGGGCGGGGCGAAGGCCGCGCAGACTCTGCGGGAACAGGGCTTCGACGGCCCGCTGGTGCTGATCGGCGACGAGCGGGAGCGCCCGTACGAGCGCCCGCCCCTGTCCAAGGGCTACCTGCTCGGGAAGGAGGAGCGCGAGAAGGCGTACGTCCATCCGGAGCGGTGGTACGCCGACCACGGGGTGGACCTGCGTCTGGACACGACGGCGACCGCGCTCGATCCCGCCGCGCACCGGCTGACCCTCGGCGACGGCAGCCGGCTCGACTACGCCGCGCTGCTCCTGGCCACCGGTGCCTCGCCGCGCCGGCTGCGGGTTCCCGGCGCGGACCTGGACGGGGTGTCGTACCTGCGCAGGTTGTCGGACAGCGACCGGCTCAAGGCCGTGTTCCGGCCCGGGGCCGCGATCGTCGTCATCGGTGCCGGCTGGATCGGCCTGGAGGCGGCTGCGGCCGCGCGCGCCGCGGGCGCCGACGTGACGGTGCTCGAAAGCGCGGCCTTGCCGCTGCTGCGGGCACTCGGCCCGGAGGCGGCCCGGGTCTTCGCCGAGCTGCACCGCGATCACCGAGTCGACCTTCGCCTCGGCGTCGAGGTCGCCGAGATCAGCGGCGACGCCGGCGCGGTGGACGGTGTCCTGCTCACGGACGGCACCCGGATCGAGGCGGACGCGGTGGTGGTCGGGATCGGCGTCACCCCCAACACCGGCCTGGCCGAAGCAGCGGGGCTCGCGGTCGACAACGGCATCGTCACCGACGAGCACCTGCGTACGTCCGCCCCCGACGTCTACGCCGCGGGCGACGTCGCCAACGCCCGCCATCCGCTGCTGGGGCGGCACATCCGAGTCGAACACTGGGCCAACGCGCTGAACCAGCCGCAGACCGCGGCCCGGGCGATGCTCGGCCAGGACGCGGTCTACGACCGGCTGCCGTACTTCTTCACCGACCAGTACGACCTGGGCATGGAGTACACCGGCTACGTCGAACCCGACGGCTACGACCGGGTCGTCTTCCGCGGCGACCTTGCCGCCCGCGAGTTCGTCGCCTTCTGGCTGTCCGGTGGCCGGGTCCTGGCCGGCATGAACGTCAACGTCTGGGACGTGGTCGAACCCGTCCAGGCCCTCATCCGCTCCGGTGCGGCCGTCGACCCGGACCGCCTGACCGACCCCCGGGTCCCGCTGGAGTCCCTGCTCCCGAACTGACCGCCGGGCAGCCCTCGCCGACTCCGTCCCCACGGGCGGCAGCACCGCCCCGGTGGCTCGGGCACTTGCGTGGCAGAGGATCCCGTCGCCTAATCCCGCCGGGGTCGCATCGGTCGATCCGAATTCCCTTGGCACACCCTCGAACGTGGGTCCAGGCCCTCCCTCGACTCTGGTGGTGCCCGGTTGCCGCGTGACCGCATGGGGGCACGATCGTGGTCACGTTCGCGGACGACGCGAGATCGCGGGTGCGGATCGGCCGGGTGCCGAGTTCCACTTCGGCGCCGAACTCCGCTCCGGTGCACCTCCGTTCCGGATTCGATGGGCACGCCCCGCGCTCCATGAAAGGGAACGGAATGACCAGATTTCGCAGCGCGTGTTCGGCGGTCGCGGCGGCCTCCTCGGTGCTGGTGTCGACCGCAGACGCTACCGCGTCCGCCGGCACCGGCGCGGCTCGACCGCCCGCCTTGGACGGCGTGTGGCGCATCGACGGATGCGGCATGCTCGTGACGATCCAGGACGGCACACTGCGCCAGTACCAGACCACTTCGGTCGGTTGCCCGCCCGGGCCGAGCGCACGGCGTTCCGGGCGCCCTGCCGCCCGTCCTGGTGGTCAACGCCACCCACGACCCGGCTCCCCCGCTGCCGGGTGCACGCCGCATGGCCGCGCCTTCCCGAAGACGAACCTGGTCATGGTGGACACCGTGGGCCACTGGGTGTGTACCCGCGAGGAACCGAGGCAGGCGATCGACGCCTACCTCAGCGGTCGAAGGGCCTGAGTCCCGACGTCGATCCGTACGAGGGACCCGCCCGGCCGACCGGGCGGGTCCCTCGTACGGTGACGGTCGCAGTCGCAACCTGTCTCCGACCGCGAGCTCGTGGCGTCTCGAATGCCGACGACGGGGTGTTCCCGAGGCCGTTTCCGGGGGTTCCTACGGGGCTGTCTTCGATGTCACGCCTTCGACGGTTTCGGCTCGGCCGTGGTCGGCGCGGGTGTCGCGGGGGCCAACCCCCGCGGGGTGGCGTGCGGTTCCCAGGTGGCAGAGGAGCGTCACGGCGGTGACGCCCGCGGCCACCGGCCCCAGTTGGGCCGGGGTGAGGTCCAGCCACTCCTGGGCCAGCCCGCCGAGGCCGCCGCCGAGGGCGACGCCGAGATAGAGGGCGGAGGAGTTGAGGCCCAGCAGGATCGGGGCGGCGGCGGGGCCGAGGGCGATGAGTCGGTGCTGTTGTGGGACGACGACGACGCCGACGCTCGCGCCCCACAGGGCCGCCCAGAGCAGGGTGGGTGCGAGGGCGCGGGTGGCGAGCGGGGTCAACGCCAGGACGAGGGCGGCGAGAGCGAGGGCGGCGGTGAGGACACGGGCGGGGTCGTGGCGGTCGACCAGGCGTCCGGCGGTGATGTTCCCGGCGAGCGTACCGACGCCCCAGGCCAACAGAATCAGGGTCGGCAGCGATTCGTCGCCGTCGGTGGCGTCGCGCAGGGTGGGGCCGATGTAGGTGTAGAGCGTGTAAGTGGCGAGGAAGGCCAGTGTGGTGACCGCCAACAGGGCCAGGACGCGGCCCTGCGCGAGGGGGCGCACGCGGTCGGGCAGGGAGGCGGCGGGGAGCGTCACGTCGGGCAGACCGAGGGCGATGCCGACGGCGGCCAGCAGGCCGATCCCGGCGACGGCCCACAGGGTGAGGTGCCAGTCGGCGCGGCCGATCAGCGTGCCGAGCGGCAGTCCCAGCGCGGTTGCCGACGTCAGGCCGCCCAGTACGAGGGCCAGTGCCCGGCCCCGGTGTTCCGGTGGGGCGATGGCGGCCGCGGTGCTCGAGGCCGCGGCGGTGATGATGCCCGCGCCCACGGCGGTGACGACGCGGGCGGCCATCACCACCTCGTAGCTGGTCGCCAGCGCGGTGACGGCGTTGCCGACCACGAACACGCCCAGGGCGATCAGCAGCGCCGACCGCCGACTCAGGCCGCTGATGAGGGCGCCCATGACCGGTGCCGACAGGGCCAGTACCAGCGCGAACACCGTCACCAGTTGGCCGGCTGCCGGGGTGGACACGCCCAGATCGGCGGCGATGGAGGGGAGCAGGCCGGCGATGACGTAACCGTCGGTGCCGACGGCGAACGTCGCCAGGGCAAGGGGAAACAGTCGTCTCAGCATGGATCGTGCCGCCTTTCCGGAGCATCACGGAGGTGGGTGATCGGCACTGTATGCAATACATGGATGCTTGTCCATATATCAATGAGTGGGTAGGCTGAGAGCTCGCCACGGACGGAGTGAAGCGATGCGTGAGGTGTCCCAACCTGCGACCGGCGCGATCCGGATGGTGGAGGTGCTGCGAGCGCTGGCCGATCCGGTGCGGCTGGAGATCGTGCAACGGCTCGCCGTGACCGGCGAGGAGAGCTGCAATGCCATCGGCAGCGACCTGGATGTGCACCAGACGACGCTGTCCCACCACTACCGGGTGCTGCGCGAGGCGGGCGTCACCTGGACAACCGTCGTGGGCCGATCCCGGCTGGTGCGACTGCGCCGCGACGACCTCGACGCACTGTTCCCCGGCCTGCTCGACGCGGTTCTCGAAGGATCCTGCCGCACGCAGCCGGCCGGGGAGGGCTGACCGGCGCGATCGTGCCTACCCGGTCGTCGAGCCCGCAGGCGGGTCCGTGTCGGTGAGGACGTCGAAGGACGGGCCGCTGGAAGCCTCGGTGCGGCCGGGGCTGCGGCGGGTGGCGAGCCGGAGCGCGACCCGACCGTCCTGACAGTGCGTGCGGTTGTAGGCCACGGTGATCCCGGTGCCGGTCTGCGGCACCTCCTCCTCGTTGACGAAGTACGGCGGGGTGGCCTTGGGCGCGGTGGCGGCGGTCCTTGTGGCCGGGGCGTCCATCCGGGGCAGCGGGGCAGCGGGGCGGCCGGCGGCGATTGGCCGACGCCGAACGGCAGGGTGCGCATCAGTCGCGATCCCGCCGGGTGATGCGCCGCATGGCCGGCATTCCGCCGAACCTCGGCGAACTCCGCCCCTCCACGGGCGAACCCCCCGACGCGATTCCGGCACCGATGTCATCCGCCCGGACCAACCCGACCGCGGCGCGGGGTTGGGTGTGGCACCCCGCGCCGGGATTGGGGTGGGAGGTCATCCGTCGAGGAAGCGGAGCAGTTCCGTGGTGACGAACTGTGGGTTCTCCTCGACGAGCCAGTGGCCCGCGTTCGGTACGTCCACCGCTTGCACGATGTTGGTGATGCGTGGGGCCGCGGTGGCTCGGATCGGGTCGAGTTGACCCTGGGCGGTCATCAGCAGGGTCGGAATGTGTACCGGTGCCGCGGCCGTGGTGTCGCGGACGTCCTTGTCGAGGGCGCGGTAGAGCTCGAAGCCGCCGGACAGGGCCTCGGGCCGGCGGTAGGTCCGCGCGTACTCGTCGATTTCGGCGTCGGTGAACGGGGAGCGATCCGAGGTGCCGCCGAACGCCGTTCCGCCGAAGGAGACTTGGGGGTAGAACAGCGCGAGGTATGCGCGGACGTCGTCGCCGACCACGGTTTCGGGGACCCGGCGTTGGGAGTGGAAGGCGATGTGCCAGCTCAGTGAGCGGTATGTGGGCGCGTCGACCGCGGGGCCGGGGAGCGGTAGGTCGAGGTATCCGAGGCGTGCGGTGTCGGCGGGGAATTGGGCGGCGTACTGGAATGCCACCGCGGCGCCGAAGTCGTGTCCGACGACCCGGGCGTCGCGTACGCCGAGCCGATCGGTGACAAGGGTGTGGACGTAGCGCGCCAGGGTGGCTTTGTCGTAGCCGGTCGGGGAGCCGGTGCTGTCGCCCAGTCCCGGAAGGTCGACCGCGTAGACGGTGTGGTGCTCGGCGAGCGCCGGCATGACCGGCCACCAACCGAACCAGGTCTGTGGCCAGCCGTGTATCAGTACCACCGGCGGGCCACTTCCGCCGGTCACGTAGTGCATCCGGACGTTGTCGACGTCGGCGAACTTGTGTTGGAACCTGCTCGTGAACTTCGGGTCGTTTCGGGTGGCGGCGGCGTAGGACGGGATGTCGTCGTCGGTCTGTGCGCTGCAGGCGGCGGCACCGATCGTCAGGAGGAAGGCGAGGATGACGGTCGCCATCGTCCGCGCCGATCGGAGGGCGTGCTGCGCTGGTGATCGTGGTGCGGGAATCATCTGTTCCTGTCCTGGAGGGGGCGGTGCAGTCGGCGTCCGGTCGCGTTGATCGATCCGTGGCGGATGTCCGGCCGGCCGGTGTGGGAGCCGGTCGGTTCGGGAACATCGCCTGGCAGTCGGTGACTTCGCCCCGATGAATGCCGAGCGCTCGACGAACGCCCGCGTCGCCGGGGGCGGATCGATACCCGCGGAGGACTTCCCGCGGGGTCGATCATCGGGGTCGGGATGCCGGTGCGGTTCACTGAGGTTCCTTGCGTCGGGACACGCTCAGTCTTGTCAGGACCATCGGATACGGCACGAGAACTTGCGGTTCTGGCAAGGTGATCTCGTGGGAAGCCAACCGGAGGACGCGCTCGACGCCGCCCTGAGTACAGGGATTTCAGCCAAGGGCTCGGGAGGGGTGAGTCCGCGGCCTTCGACCACCGGCCGGAGGGCGACCTCCAGGGTGGCCTGCCGCCTGGCCAAGTACGCGGGGACTCGGTGAGAGTGTCGGCCCCGTTCCCGTCCGGGGAGTCACGGCCACCAGGGCCGCTCGACTCCTAGAAACCGCCGTTGCCGGGGGTGCTCTCCCGCCCAAATATCACGGGGGCGATGTGCGCACGCTCCTGCTGGGGCCGCGCGTTGATGCCGTGCACGGCCGGATTGAGGTCCGGAAGCGGTTGCCCCGGAGTCCACGGTCGGCCGAAGCCCAGGGACGCCGCGATTCTGGTCTTGCGGAGCTCGGCCTCCTCCGGTTTCAATGCCAGACCGGTCGCGGGGTCCGTGTGGGCGTAGAGAGTATCGAGACTGCGCCGCAGATTAGCTGCCTGGCGGTCGATGTCGCCCCAGTTGTCGGCGTTCATCGCCACTCCTTGAGCCCATATCTCCTGAGCCACCCGAGGGGCCTGGGTGCCGTGGAACGCAACCATCGTCGAGCCCATTGCCCAGCGTTCCCCGTAGTTCCTTCCCGCATGGCTGCCCAAGCTGCCGATGATTTCGGGATCTCGCGTGAGACCCTTGAACAACCCGGCGAGAGCGCCCTTCTCGTTCTTGTCGTGAAGAAACGCCGCCTCGCGCGCGCCGGTATGTTGGCCCTCGTGGTAGACCACCATGGCGCCCCCGAACTCCCCGCCGCCGAGCACCACCCCTTTGGTGTGGGTCGTTTGCAACTGGTTCAGCAGCGTGTTCCGCTGCCCCGGCCCAAAGTATTTGGCGTTGAACTGCACGCCGCCATGGTCATCGGCGAAGGCATAGCCGTCGTTGGGGCCCATGTGCATCACGCCCATGCGCCGGAAGCCGTACTTCGGCAAGACCATTCGGGAGTGCAACATGACGATTGCGGCCTCCTTGGCGGTCAACAGGTCCATTTGCTTGAAGTTGGCCGTCGGCTTGCCGAGCGGCGTCCCCAACTCGCCCATGGATCTGGTGACGTCGAAGGACAGCCACTTGGTGTCGTAGGCATGCAGAACCTTCTGGAAGTGCACGCTCTCCGGAGTGATCCCGTCGGACCCGTGGTTGTAAGGGATGGGAGCGGCTCGGTCGCTGTACGAAACCGGTGGGCCGACAGGCGCACTCGACGCCTTCGTCGCTGCCGTGTCCCGGGTGATCCACGGGTTCCGGACGTTCGGCTGTGGAGCGGGAGACTGCGACTGCGGTTGCGACGTGCGCTCCGGCGACGGGCGGAATCTGCGTCGCAATCGCTTGCCCAAACCAGGCTCTTCCGTCATTTCTCCCCCCGGAGAGTAGCCTGCCTTCAATTATGAGTCGGACGATCATAGAAGATGATGATCTTTTGGCGTTTCGTGTGACCGCGGGCGAGCCGGCTTTCGATGGGTCGGCACTGGGTGCTACCGGGCAGGAGCGTCGCCGGCCGGCCGTGAGAAGCGGCGCCGGCAGTCGAGTGCACACCCCAGTCTCAGGAAGACACCGGACGAAGTGTTGCCGACGGGTCGCTGCGGCCGGCGGCGAAGTCGGCTGTACCGTCCACGTCGGCGACCTGATCGTCTCGCGCGACGCCAAGTCGCACTACCCCGCTCAGGTGCCCGACGCCGGTGGCGGGGTTGTGCCGCAGCCGATCGTGATCATTTTGCCCGGGTCTCGGGCGATGGGTCGGCCGGGTCGGGTGGACGGGAGCGCAAAAGGTGGATCCACTCGGTGATCCGACCGGGACTCCCCGTGATCGACGAGCCGCATGGCACGCTGCCCGCGCCGACCGGGGTCGGTGGTCGCACATGTGTGGTCAGAAGGGCGGGACGCCGGTGCCGGTGATGTGGGCGTGGTGGTCCAGGACGCGGTCGACGGTGAAACTCGCCGCGCGTTGGTCCACACGCAGGAGGCGGATGCGGGCCGAGGTGATCCGGTCGAGGTCGACGGAGGGGTCGTCGGTCCACACCCGTCCGTGCCAGGCACCGTCCGCGCCCAGGCGCAGGTGGGCCTCGACCGGGATGCTCGCGCCGTCGGCGGCGACGATGGCGGGCCCGTCGTAGTGGTCCTGGGCTCGTGAACTCCCGGTCACGATGCCCCGTGTCCGATGATCTGCGAGACGTGGTCCCCGCCGGCGGCGACGACGAAGGGGTGGCCGAGGGTGGTGGGTTCGGTGTCCAGGTGCAGGACGCCGTGGGTACCGGCGTCCATGATCGGGCCGTCGTCGATGATCGCGCTCCAGGTGCGGGGGAGGGTATCGCCGTCGACCGGCCAGTCGAACAGGTCGAGCGTCACCTCGGCGTCCCCGCGACCGGGGATCGTGACGTATCCGTGGGCCTGGTGGATCTCCATCCTTCGAGTCTGCGTCGGCCCGCCGAATACCGCCGGCGAACCGGGCGGGCTTCAGGGAAGGCCATTTACAACCATACGGTTGTCCCGTGATGTCGCGGGCTGGACGTGGCGGCGTGTCGTCGGAATTCGCGTGTGCAGATCGTCCATCTTGATCTGCGCTGCTTTCGCCCGAGTTGGGACGGTCGGCGCGTGACGAGCGTCCCCGCGCCGCGAGGTTCTCGAAGAAGATGCGGCAGAGGATGTCGAGAAAGGGCCGGCGGCCCCGTCTCAGGGTGGAGGGCCAATCCGGCCCCCACCACGCCAAGGAGACTCGGCATGACGATCAAGCGGATGGACAACGTTCTCATCGTTGTCGAGGACCTCGACGCTGTCATTGCGTTCTTCGTCGAACTCGGCATGGAACTGGAGGGCAGGGCGCCACACGAGGGAAGTTGGGTGGACCGCATCATCGGGCTCGAGGGCGCCCGACAGGAGATCGCGATGTTGCGGACACCGGACGGCCATGGCCGCGTGGAGTTGGCGATGTTCCACACGCCGAAGGCGATCGGCGCCGAGCCGAAGCAGCCGCCGGTGAACACGCTGGGCATTCGTCGCATCATGTTCGCCGTCGACGACATCGAGGACGTCGTCGCCCGACTGCGCACTCACGGTGCCGAACTCGTCGGCGAGGTGTCGCGGTTCGAGGACAGCTATCTGCTCTGCTACGTCCGCGGTCCCGAGGGCATCATCGTCGGACTGGCCGAGGAACTCGGCTGAAGGGTGCCGGAGGGACCTTGCGCCCAAAAGACCGTCCCGGCACCCGCGCCGCGTCGGGCCCTGCGGGTGCGACTCGGCACTGGGAATGATCCCGGGGTGGTGTCGGTTGTGGTGGAGGTCGGTGAGGGTGTGCCCCCGGGCCCAACCATTGCCTCCGTGGACTACCGTTCGGCTGGAGCCACGGTGTGCCTTCCGCCGTGAGGCGGCCACCCTCACCGACCTTCGACGTTTCGTGGCGCCGTTCCCGCATCGGGAGGGGCGCCCTTCTTCGTTTTCGGGTACCGCTGCGGACGCGGCGAGGTCGAGGACGACGCTGTCGCCGCGGGGGCTTGCGCAGCCCCCGCGCGGCGACGGTCGGGTCGGTCGTGGTGGGTGCTTGTCACAGGCTGCGCGCGGTGATGTTGCCGTAGGCGGTGGTGGCGTGGATGTCGAGGCCGGCGGTGGCGCCGTCGGGGTTCTTGAGGGTGTTGTGGATGCGACCGTGAGTGGTGCCGGCGTCCAGGGTGGCGGAGACTCCGCGGGCGGCGCCGACGGAGACCTCGCCGTACTCGGTGCGCAGCGCGAGTGCGCCGTGGACGGCCTCGGTGATGTGGATGTCGCCCTTGCGGGTGTCGATCTCGGCGGGGCCGCCGAGACGGCCGACCGAGACGTCGCCGGCCTGGAGGGTGAGGCGGGCGGTCGCGGTTTCGTCGAGTTTGACGGTGCCCTGAGCGCCCTCGAAGGTGACGTCCCCGAGGCGACCGACGCCGCGGAGGTCGGCGGCGGCGGCCTTCGCGTCGATGCGGGAGCCGGTGGGCAGCCGGACGGTGACCTCGACGGAGCCGGAGGCGCCGAGGATCCGGTTCGTCGCCGATGCGGCCTCGATCCGCAGGACGCCGCCGTCGTGTTCGACGGTGGTCTGCTCGACCGCCTTCAGGTCGCGGGCCTTCGAGGCGTCCGCGGGCAGGATCTCGACCGTGGTGTCGGTCCGGTCGGCGGCGATGAAGCGGATGCGTCCCGCGGGGATGTCCAGGACGGCGGTGACGGGGGTGGGGGTGTCGAACTTCTGCATCGTGCTCTCCTTCCGGTGCAGCGTGGCCCCTTGCGGCCCGCTGTTTCCGATGAGGGAAAAGCTACGTTGCGTTCATTGGATCGGCAATCCGGTCGTTGCATAAAATCGACATATATGCAGGTCAAGGCGGGCTAATTGTTGCAATGGTTGTGTGGATAATGCAAC
Organism: Embleya sp. NPDC025285; assembly: GCF_055558835.1. NCBI lineage: Bacteria > Bacillati > Actinomycetota > Actinomycetes > Kitasatosporales > Streptomycetaceae > Embleya > Embleya sp. NPDC025285. Next base: position 98,556 of record NZ_JBVHLU010000026.1, on the reverse strand, counting down.
GATCTCTGCTTTGCTCGTTGCAATAAATTGAGAGTGAACGCTAGCGTGAGGCCCCACCGAGCATGAAGGAGACCGCGATGCCGGGAGGCAGGCTCACCCAGCAGGAACGTCGGCAGATCGCGCTGGGACTGGCCGACGGCCTCGCCTATGCCGAGATCGCCAGGGGGCTGGACCGTCCGACCTCGACGATCACCCGCGAGGTGATGCGCAACGGCGGCCCCACCGCCTATCGCGCCGACGTGGCCCACCGCGCCACCGAACGGCGCGCCCGCCGGCGCGGGCAGGCCGCTCATCCGGGGTCGGAGGCGCCCCCGCAGGCGCACGGGCGCGATGCCGAGGCCGTGCGCGAGTACGAGGAGGTGTTCACCACCGTGCTCGTGCAGTCTGGCCTGGCCAGGATGATGTCCCGGGTCCTGGTGTGTCTCTACACCACCGACGCGGGCAGCCTCACCGCGTCCGACCTCGTCCGGCGCCTCCAGGTCAGTCCGGCGTCCGTGTCCAAGGCGATCGCGTTCCTGGAGAGCCAGGGCCTCGTCCGCCGCGAGCGCGACGAACGCCGGCGCGAGCGCTACTTCGTCGACGACGACGTCTGGTACCAGTCGATGATGGCCAGTGCCCGCTCCACCGCCCACCTCGGCGACGTCGCACGCCAGGGTGTCGACGTTCTCGGTGCCGGAACCCCCGCCGCCACGCGCCTCGAAAACATCGGCCGCTTCGTCGACTTCGTCTCCGAGAGCATCGCCCGCGCCGCGGAGCAGGCCCGCGAGGTCCTCCACACGAAACCCGAATCGGCCCCGGACGGCACTGCCTGAGCCACGTTCCGATCGCGGAAGGACACTGGTCTCGACGCTCGCGACCGGCGGCGTCCGTTCAGGTCACCGGGCGGGAAGTACCGTTTCGTCGAGGCGCTTGCGCTGGGACTCGGTCAAGCGGAAGTCCGCCGCGGCGAGATTCTCGTCGAGATGGGCGGTCGAACTCGTTCCGGGGATCGGCAGAACGACGGGGGAGCGGGCGAGCAGCCAGGCGAGCAGGACCTGGGGCGTGGTGGCGTCGAGTTCGGCGGCGACGGCATCGAGCGCGGCTGCCGGCCCGGGCGTCGCTGCGGCCACGGGGCGCCAGGGGAGAAAGGCGATCCCGGCGGCTTCGCAGGCGTCCAGAACGGGTTCGTACTCCCGCTCGAGGAGGTTGTAGCGGTTCTGCACGCTTGCGATCTCGGTGGTCTGTCGGGCCTCGGCGAGTTGTGCGGCGGTGACCTCGGACAGGCCGATATGGCCGATCTTGCCCTCTTGGCGGAGCTCGTGGAGCGCACCGATCTGCTCGGCCAAGGGAACATCCGGGTCGATCCGGTGTAGTTGGAGCAGGCCGACGCGTTCGATCCGGAGTCGGCGCAGGCCCTGCTCGACCTGCTCGCGCAGGCTCTCGGGCCGTGCGTCGTACGCCCACCCCTCGGGGCCGGTCCGGGTGACGCCGACCTTGGTGGTGATCAGCAGGTCGTCCGGGTACGGATGGAGGGCCTCGGCGAGGAGTTCCTCGTTGGCTCCCCAGCCGTAGAGGTGGGCGGTGTCGATCAGAGTGACACCCGCCTCCACGGCATGTCGGGCCACCGCGATGGCGGCGTCGCGTTCGGGGCCGGGGTCGGTCGACAGGCGCATGGCGCCGAACCCGACCCGGGATACCGGGAATTCGCCTCCGACGGAGAAGGTGGTGGTTGCCGTGCCGGCCGTGCCGGGCGGATGGGAGGTCATTGGCCACAGCCTTCCCGATGGGGCACCGGGGGACAACCCCATTCGAGGGGCGTACGACAGTCATCGGAAGGTGAGACGCCGCCGGCTTCCGCGACGCACGGTGGGCACGGCGGAGGCGTCGCCGCCCGTCGGCGTTCCCGCCGGTGTTCCCTTAGCGCGGCAGCGGGCGGGCGTCGACGACGTTCTTCGACGTTCTTCGACGTTCTTCATGACGATGGTGGAGGTCAGCGCTGGACCCCCGGCAACTTGGCGAGTTGCCGGTCGTAGAGCCGCTGGAGGCGCCCGGGTCGGTGGTCGCCACGCGCAGGAGGTAAGCGGGTTCACCGAACGGGCGCTGGGTTTGGATGACGTGCGGGACGGCGACCAGGGCCTGCTCGAAGCCGCGCCGTCGGCTGCGTCCCCGGACGTGTGCATCCGAGGGTGGAGGCCGATGCGCACTCGTGCTTCGTTTCGGCGTCGACGTCGGGACGGATCGCCGTACCGGGGCATCGGGGTCGCAGAGACGCCTCGCGCTCGTCGATTTGCGGACGCCGATCGGGGCAAACTGTAACAAGCGGGATGCCGCGCGCGACGGTGCGTGCTTTCTGTGGGGAGGGAGTTGAGCGGGGCCCTCTGGAGGTGATTTGGTCATGCGACCCGGCCCGGACTTTGATCCGACGCGCAATCCGTATCTGTCGGGACGATTCGCACCGGTGATCGAGGAGATCGACGCGCCGGACCTGGAGATCCGGGGTGAACTTCCGAGCGGTCTGGACGGAATGTTCCTGCGCAACGGGCCCAATCCCCGGTTCACCCCCATCGGCTCGTACCTGTATCCCATCGACGGCGACGGCATGCTGCACGGCGTGTGGCTGTCGGGCGGAAAGGCCCGCTACCGCAATCGGTTCGTGCGTACGCCGGCGCTCCTGGCGGAGGAACGCGCGGGCCGCGCCCTGTGGGGCGGTATCGAATCGATGATCCTGCCCCGGGAGCCCGACGTCCCGGCACCGCTCGTGGGTACTTTCCGCGACCTGCCGGACATCAATGTCGTCCGCCATGCGGGACGCCTGCTCGCGCTCGCCGAGTCCGCGTGCCCGTTCCGGATGACGCCGGACCTGGAGACCATCGGTCGGGAGACGTTCGAGGGGGCGTTGCCGGCCGGGATCACCGCGCATCCCAAGATCGACCCGACGACGGGGGAGATGGCGGTTTTCTGCTACGCGCTGGAGCCGCCTTTCCTGACCTGGTCCATCGTGGCCCGCGACGGAACCGTCGCTCGCGGCCCGACTCCCGTCCCGGGGGTCGACGAACCGGTGATGATCCACGACATGGCGCTGACCGCAAGATTTTTGGTACTCGTGCTCGCCCCGGTGTTCTTCGACATGGACGCCGCCATGAGCGGCGGCTCGATGATCGCCTGGCGTCCGGAGCGGGGCACCCGGGTCGCCCTGATCCCGCGCGACGGCGGACCGGTGCGATGGGCCGAGGACGACGCGTTCTGGGTGTGGCACACCGTCAACGCCCACGACGTCGACCCGCACGGGGACGTCGTGCTCGACTACGTGCAAATGGGATCGCCTATCGCTGATCGAGGACCCGAACGCCCCACGCACGCCCAACCATGGAGGGCTGACCCGCGCGATCCTGAATCCCGCCGCAGGCACCATGCGGCGCACCCGACTCGACGACGTCTCCGTCGAATTCCCCCGAGTGGACGACCGTCTCATCGGCCGTCGCCACCGCCGGGTCGCACTCGCCTCGAGGAGTGGCCGCATCGATCTGCCCCACGGCGAGCACGACGCGTTGCGCTGGTACGACACCGACCGATCCGATGGCCCCATCACCGCCACGACGTGGTCGGACAGCGACCTTTCGGTCGGCGAACCGGTCTACGCGCCTGCCGGGCGCGACAACGGAATGGACGACGACGGCTCCGAGACGGCTGCGTACGGCCACTGGCTGACCTTTGCCATCGACCTTACCCAAGACATGAGTTGGCTCCTGGTCATTCCGGATGAGGACCCCGGATCCGGGCCGGTGGCGCGCATTCGAATCCCGACGCGTGTTCCTCTCGGACTCCACGGGAACTGGACACCGGCCGGACCGCCGGAGACGTGACGCACGAAGGCGCACGCTTGCGTACCGGCCGAGGTTCCGGCCCGCGCGGGAGGTGCTCCGGCGGCCGATGCCTTCCGCCGAGATCGGCGCCCTGAACGCGATCGGGGCGCGCCACGTCGAGCCCGGCGACACCGACCTCCTGCTGGACGCTCTCACGCGCACGGACTCGGACGTGGTGCGCGGCAAGGCCGCCCGGACGGTCTACGGCGTGCTCGACGAAGCTTCGCACGCTGCTCGAAAGCGACGACCGGGCGGCCGTGGGTATCGCCCTCGACCACTGGTGCAGTCCCGACGGGGCCGTGAAGCGGGGCGGCGAGGAAGCACGTGAGCCGGCGAGGGCACTCGTGCTGGATCGCATCCGGGAGGTGCAAGCCGCTGCGGCGTGGGGGTTGATGCGGGAGGCGGTCATCGAGGACCATCGCGCCATGCTTCGGAAACCGAGCGCGAACCGGCCCGTGGAGGACGCGCCGTGGGAGGTTGCGCGAGTGCGGGACATGCTCGACGGAGCCGAGCGGTGAGGCGGCTGCGGGCGTGTAGGCATCCATGGTGGCCACCGGCGTGGAAACACGAGAAGAACGCCTTCGGACTCGCCCGTGGCGCTCCGATAACATGATCGATCTCACGACGATCACCCCAAGCGCCGTCCTTCACCAAAGAACCACGCAATCCGGCACGAAGGGTGATCTATTTACTGGAATCCAACAAAATTGGCCGAGTAATTGATATTCATAATATTGCGAAAGTTTTCGCGAATAAGTCGCGAAGGCATGGTCGCCGTGCAGCGTCGGTCGCGGGCGATTCTGTGGGCCGCGGTGAGTGTGGCAGCCCTCGGATTTCTCATAACCTTGGAGATCATCGCACGGCACTACGGCTCCGGGGGGCCGATTACCGCTCAGGCGCGGGAGGTGATATTCCCTCCCGACTCGGGGCCGCTGCTGTACGCGGGCCTGGCGCTGACGATGGTGGTGCTCACCTGGCGGGAGCGGTTTATCGCGGCCGGTGCGGCAATCGGTATCGACCTCGCCTTCTGGTTGGTGCGGTGGGTGGTCGACGCCAGGATGAACTTCGGCAACGGCGCGCTGTGGGTGATTCTGGGCTGCGCGGTCATTGCCCTCACGCGCCGTACCGGCCGGGAACGTGTCCTGCTGCTGAAGGGCGCGGGGCTGGGACTGCTGTTGGTGGCGGGCCACAAGACCGGCGATACCTGGCTGCTCATCACGTCGGTGACGCGCCCGAACGTGCTCGACGAGTACGTGGCAACCGCCGATCACGCACTGGGTGACCCGTCGTGGCTGGTAGGCCGGATGCTCGAGGCCACCGACCCGATCGGCTCCCATGTTCTCGGCGGCGTCTATGGGCAGCTGCCACTGGCAGCGGCCATCGTCGCGCTGTACCAACTGCGTCATGTGGCGGTCGAGCGCCGCTTCCCGGGCCACCACCTGGTGCGGACCTTTCTGGTCATCGGTTTGCTCGGGCCCGGCATCTACATGATCTTCCCGGTGGTCGGACCGGTCTTCGCCTACAGCGCCGAAGGCGGGCAGTGGGCGGTGGCCAACCTATGGCCGGATACGCCGCCGTCGATCGGTACCCCGCACCCGTTCCGGTTCGACGAGATCACCCCTCGCAACTGCATGCCCAGCCTGCACACGGCGTGGGCCACCACGATCTTCATTCATTCCCGCAAGGGATCGCGGTTCATCCGATTCGCCGGATCGTTCTGGTTGATCGGCACGCTCGCGGCCACGCTGGGATTCGGCTACCACTACGGCGCGGACCTCGTGGCCGGCGTGGTGTTCGTGCTCACGATAGAGGGGGCGCTGCGCTCGCTCGACCATGGCTGGAACCGGTCCGGAATTCGGTTGGTCAGCTACGGCGCGACGGTTTTCGCGGTGCTCTTGGTGTCATATCGCTATCTGCCGATGGAGATGGCCAGACATCCGTGGGTGTTCGGACCACTGCTCATTCTGGCGATGACCTCGGTCATCTACTGCTACGTGCGGACAACCAGGCTGTGGGAGCCGAAGGCTGCGCCGGCGGAGCAATTGGAACCGCAACTCCTGCCGGCGTGATCGTCGCACGCCCGCAGTCGTTCGAACGCGTCCGACCCCGGTCCCACGACGCTCTTCCCGCCGGATGAGCCCACCCACGTTACTGCCGGTCGTCGCACGAGCCCGCCAGGTGCACCGTTCGAGCGGCAGGTATGGCCCCTCACCACAGGTATGGCCCCCAGGCAGGGGGCCATACCTGTTTGTGATGTGCGGGAGCGTGCCGTGGGCCGGCGACCGCGCAGGCTGCCGCAGGTCGGCAGCAGAGCCTGCGGTGGCTCATCCGCGCGCACCGCGCCCTCGCCTCGGCTTGGACGCGGACGAAAACGGTCTGTGGCACCAGGAGGCGGGCCCCACCGTCTTCGCGCCGTTCGAGATCGGGACGGACTACTTCGGCTCCCGTACCCAGCAGACCATGCTGAACTTCCGGGTCCGCGACCTGGACGCCATGCTCGCGCAACTCCGCGCCAAGGGCGCGGATGTAGCCGACGAGACCCAGGATATGGAGGGCGTCGGACGCTTCGGCTGGGTTACCGACCCCGAGGGCAACCGCATCGAACTCTGGCAGTCCGCCTAGTCGGCGCGCCGAACACGGACGTCGACCGGGATGTACGCCCGGCAAACGCTGCGTCGAAACCGGGACGGGAAACAGGCGCGGACGGGGGCACGCCGTACGGTACTTCGAAGGCGAGCACGATCGGCACGCCCACGGGTGGCACCGGTGACCTGCGTGCGCCGGGAGCGGCGGTGGCGTCATCGACAGAGCGGAAGGCCGGACGGGCACGGGCGGCTCATCGGGTCGGTGGTTCCGTTACCTGGATGTTCCGCTGTGACATGAAAGTGCCTTCTTCCGTCGCTGTCCGGGGGCGCAGAGGATGGGTCCGTAAGACGAAGTGCCCCAAGGGGCGCGCGGGTCGGATGCACAGAACCGGGAGCACCCCATGTCCACAACGCTCGACGAGTCGACGCGCAAGCTGCTCGACGGCAGGAACTTCGCCACCGTGTCGACGCTCAACGCCGACGGAGGGCCCCAGGCCTCGGTGGTCTGGTATCAGCGGGACGGCGACACCGTGGTGTTCTCCGCGACCGAGGGTCGGGCGAAGGTACGCAACCTCCGTCGTGACCCCCGGGTCAGCGTCACGGTCTTCGACCTGGACAACCCCTACCACTCGGTCGAGCTGCGAGGCACCGCCGAGATCGTGCCGGACCCGGCTAAGGAGCTTCCACTCGCGCTCTCGCTCAGGTACCTCGGCGAGGCCCCGCCGCCGGAGCCCGACGAGATCGCCCGGGTGATCGTCCGCGTGACACCGACCAGGGTGAACAGCTTCTCGGTCTAGTGAGGTGCCCGGATCGCTCTGCCCTGTCGATGTGTCGTCGGCGGCGCGGAGCCGGTCCGGGACGGCCGCCCGGTTCGATCAGCCACACGTCGCGGGCGGAGGCGACACGCTGCGGTTCCCCGTGCCTCGCACCGAGATCGTCTACGGGCGGAGGGCGAAGTCATGGACGAGGACTTCTCCGATCGTCCGGTGCCCCGGTTCCGATCCTCGGCTCCTGTCGGCGACCTCGGCCACATCGGGACGCGAAACGTGGTGCGACCACCGCGCGGATGCGGTCGGGCGCGACCGACTGGCGAGTGATGTCGGCTGCCGCGTGATTGTGCCGGACCGGATGGGCCGGGCGGCCTGAGCGGGTGGTCGGTGATGGGGGCGGGCCGCTGAGGGTTCGAGGGCCGGGTGATCGGGGCCACGGGTGGCGGCGGTGAGTCGCGGGCGGCTGTCACCCGCTGCGTTCGGAGCCGCGCGTGGAGCGGGTGCGCCACCAGGCGTCCAGGTATTGCCGCACTTGGTCCGCTTGTGAACGGCCCTGTTCCTGTGCTTTCGGCTTGCGGAACGCACCGCTTCTCAGTTCGTCCCGGGCGGGGGCTATCCGTACCGCGGCGCCGAAGCCGGAGGCGGCGATTCCGGGGGTGGCCGCGCCTTCCCGCCGGTTCGTGGCCACGTGGACGCGCCCCGACGTGCGCTTGGCGGAGGCGAGTTGATGGCGGACCATGCCCTTGTCGGCACGACGCAAGCTGCTCGCGCCCCGCAGGCGGCTCGCCGCCTGTACCGCGTCGGAGCGCACGCGGTGTTCCCGGGCCGGTTGTCCCGGCGTCCTGGGCCGCAGTCGGGACGGCGACTTCGTTCCCACGCCATCGCCGACCGCCGTTCGCAGCCGATACGAACGCGTCCGTGTGTACAGGCGAGTTCGCGATGGTCGATCCTGCGACGAATCGCGGCCGGAGGAGTGCCGGACGACGGGGCTGGAAGGGACGCCGACCGTCATCCGCGTGCGTGAGACCGCTCTGCGCCGCACTTGAGGGGCGCCGGGGCCGCCGGTACGCGTCGACAACTCGCGCCTGATCCGCTGGATGGCGGCTGCTTCGGATCCGGATCCGCGTTCGGAACCGCTTCCGGATCCGCCCGCCGGCACCTCGGCGCCTCGTCCGCGCGATCGCCATGTCGCCGGGTTCCACCAAGCCATGCCGTTCCCCGACCTTCGTGCGTAGGCGCCCGGCCCGCCAGGAGCGTGGGCGCCGGGCGCGACCTTCTCTCCAGTGGATCATGGTAGTCCGCCGACCGGAGAGCGGTGCGGTCGAGCCGTTCCGCACGTCGGTGAACCGTTTCCCGAGACGCCCGGTGGCTTGGAAAGTCCTTGCCGTGAGCGTGCCTTCGACACGGGTACGGGGAACGACCCACGTGGCCATCGCGGTCGAGTCCGAAATTGCGACGACCGGGCGCGATGATTGATCCTGTCGGCGCGGATCGCATCCACGACCTGACCTGTCCCGAGGAGGAGACCTGCGGTGGTCAACCAGGAGAACACCCGCTGGGAGCGACTGAGGGAGGCGGCCTCGCGTGCCCGGGAGATCGTCGGCCAACCCGTGGCCGCTCCTTCGGACAACGTTCTGAAGGATAAGCGGCTGTTTCGTCGACAACTGGACGACCTCGAACAGCCGGACTACTGGCGGTCTCTCGACCAGGGGCTGCGCGAACTGCAAACGTTGCGGACCACCGCGATCCTCGAGCGTGACAGCAAGACGCTCGCACAAGTCACCGCCTGGGCAGCCGCCCGCGGCCGCTTCCCACATCGCACTCGGGCGGCCTTGGCGCGCCCGGGAGTGACCGCCGCCCAGGTCGAGGTTGGCGAGAACTGGTCGACCGGACCCTCCCAGGGCTTCCCCGCGGTGCGAAAGCTGATTCTCGACACCTTTCGCGACGCCGATGCCGCGGCGGACCGGCAGGATGCCCGAACCCAGCCGAGCGGCCCACAGGCCAAGTCCACCCTTCGGCTTCTGGACGCGAGACTGGCCCCGCTGCGTACCCTGCTCGACAGCGACAACTCGTACTATTCCGCGGCGGCATTGGCGAAACTGGGCGAATTCCGCACCCAACGCGAGACGACATCCGCCGCACGCACACCGAACGACACCCCTGCGCCGTCCCGTACGGCATCGCAGCCGGCCCGTGACACGGAAACCGGCGCCGGGGGCATCGAGGCGGCGAACAAAGCGCGCCTGGGCCTGGGCGCCGCACGCGGCGACGCGGCGACGGCGGGCTCCTCCGACCCGCAACCCCAAGAGCGCGGCACCGGCCAGGGTCTGGCGCGAGGCAACCCCGGCGCCACACCGTCCGGCCCCGCCCAACCACCCCCGACGAAGCGTCACGTCCGCGGCAACGAAGTCTGATCCCGAGCATGGTGAGCGCGGCGTGGCCGATTCCCGGGCAAGCCGGTCGTCCTCGGTATCGGGTGCTTCTCCGGTTCCGCCGTCGGATGTTCCTCCGGCGGTGTCGCGTGGGCGGGTGAACCGAGGCCGGGCGATCGATGGTTGCGATGACGCGTCGCGGATCCGGCGAGCTTCGGCAATGGTCTCCGGCCGGTGATGGAACGCTTCGCGGCGGATGGGCGTCAATGCTCGGCGTGCCGATACTGACCCTGCCCGGCGGCAAGGCGGTCCGAGGCCCGGCGCGGAGGTGTGGTCGGATCGCTTGCCGGGGTCCGCCGGCGACACCGGGAGAATGGGCTCATGGGTACGGACATCGACGGGTGCATCGAGACGCGGGCGTTGGGCAGGGGCCGGGGACAGTGGCGGGTGGCGGTCGATCTCGCGGAGTTCGGCATTGATCGGAACTACGACGCGTTCGGTTGCCTGTTCGGTGTCCGCAATCTGGCGAACTTCCGTCCTCTGGCGGCCGATCGGGGGCTTCCGTCCGATGCCTGCGCCCTCGCCCGTGCGCGGCACGCGGAATGCGACGGTGATCGGGCGACGTGGATCGACTGGGCGCAACTGAGGGCTGTGGACTGGGACGAGCCCGCCGAGGGCCTGGACGATCGGGTCCATGAGTACCGCCGGACCCGCGACGGGCTCGCATATGTCGGCAAGTCCACCCAGAGCCCCCGCCTGGCCCGTGTCCTCGGAATCGGCGGGCTTGTCAGGGGAGCGGATTACCCACCGGGTACCGAATGGGCCGTCGACGAGCGCGTGTTCCGCGTCGAACGCATGCGGCGACGAGAGGCGGTGCCGCCCGACGGGCGATGGGGGCGGGTGTGGGCGGAGATGGCACGGGCCGCGAAATCCTGCGGAGACGACGGCGTGCGCCTGGTCGTGTGGTTCGACGCGTGACACCGGCAAACCCGCCCCGGATCCCACATCTGCGCACCCCCCGCCCAGCTCAGTGCCTCGTGCCGGGTTTGGGCGAGGAGTCCCACCCGTTTCTCGGCAGGCGAACCGCGCCGTGTGCGTCGGTTGGTGATCCGCTGGCGGGGGCGGATCACGGTCAGTACCCTCCAGCGAGCCGACCGCGCGGACCAGGCCCATCGGTAGGGCAGCAGGCGGGGTAGCGCCGACCAGTCGGCCCCGGCCTCGGCCCCGACACCGGACTGGTGTGTCGCCGGCGCATTGTCTTCCCGGCATGGAGGAGGTTGCCGGTGTGCACGTGGTTGTGAGCCGTGGCGGCGACGTCGCGGGGGTCGAAGGTGTTGATTTCGGGCTCGACGAGTGGTGGTGAGCAGCGCTTTCACGGCTGCTCGTTGTTCCGGGATCGCAACCCGTTCAGCAGTCGGTCCAACGCTTGCTCCGTCTGTGCCAGTGCTTCCGTGCTTGCCGACCGGGCCAGCCACAGCGCGGCCTCGTTCATGGCCCCCGACAACAATCGCGCGAGCGGCTCCACCGGTTGGTCGGCGATGGCTCCGGCCTCCACCAGGGCATCGAGAGCCTCGGTCAGATGCCGGGCGGAGGAGTCTTCGTCCATGGCCCGCCATTCGTCCCAGCCGAGTACGGCCGGCGCGTCGATCAGCACGATTCGGCGCACCGTCGGATCGCATCCGGCGGCGAGGAAGGCCCGGCAGCCGGCCCGCAGTTGCTCCCATGGGTCGTCGTCGTACGGTTCGGCGGCGTGCGCGACCCGGTCACCGAGTTCGCGCTGCACCCCGGCGACCACGGCCCGGAAGAGTCCGGCCTTGCTGTCGAAGTGGTGATAGGCGGCCCCCTTGGTGACCCCCACCGCCTGCGCCACATCGGTGAGAACCACGTCGTGATAGCCGTCGGCGGCGAACCTCCGGCGCCCCTCGGCCAGCAGTGCCCGCCGTGTCGCCGCCCGCTGCTCGGCCCTCGTGACAGCCATCCTCGGTTCACCCTTCCTTTCGCATACCCCGGGTATGCTACCGTGCATTTCACATACTCAAGGTATGTGAAAGTTGGCCCGCAGGCGGATGGAGACGTGTCATGAAGGTCAAGCTCGGCAGCTTCTACCCGGTGATCGCCACCCGCGATGTCGCCGCATCACGCCACTTCTACGCCCGACACTTCGGGTTCGAGGTGTCCTTCGAGGCCGACTGGTACGTGAGCCTCCACCGCCCGGACGCCCCGCAGTACGAACTCGCCCTGCTCGACCACGCCCATCCGACCATCCCCGACGGGTATCGCACACCTCTCCAGGGCGGCCTGCTGCTCAACTTCGAGGTCGACGACGTCGACGCCGAACACCACAGGCTGGTCACACTGGCCGGCCTGCCCGAACTCCTCTCCCTGCGCACGGAGGAGTTCGGGCAGCGCCACTTCATCGTCGCGGCGCCGGACGGCGTCATGATCGACGTCATCACCGTTGTCCCGGCCACCGGGGAGTACGCCGAGCAGTACGCCCCGGGCCACACGCCGTGAACCCAGGGCGCGTGAGCCCGACGGTCACGGCCACTCGTCGACAGGCGCGTCGAGGACAGCCGCCCCCGGGCACACGCGGCCCCCGGGCAGATGCCGTTCCGCGCCGCGCTCCCCTCTCGGCCGCGTGCCGCCCCTGGTCGGGGCGGGCCGGAGCCGTGTGATCAGTGCGTCCGATCCGAGTGCCGGGGAGGGTCCGTCCCACGCGCGCTGGCCGGGGTTCTCGCCGAGTATGTGGTTCGGCGGGCGTGGGCGAGGCCGGCTTCTCCACATCGCCCGCCGGCATCAGCCCCAGCAGGCATCACCCGCGGGCCGCCGTCCGAGCGACCGGGTCTGCGCTGCCACGCCGGGCGACACGGCTGAGCTCCAGGCTGCCGCGCACCGGGAGGTCACCCGTCGCCGGCTCCGCCAGACGGTGCCGCTCGTCGGCCGGCCGGTCGACCAGGTCGTCGACCGCCCATCCCGGGCGTTCGCGCAGACGGGCCGCGGCGATACGCAGGCCCAGCGGCAGGCCGCCTGTGGGTGTTGCGCCTGCGGTCTTCCGTACGGCCGTCGTGGTGACGACGGCGGCGGTCTGGAAGGCGTCGGCAACAGCGGTGCCGTCAACGCCCCTTCCGCTGCGCCGGGATGCGGGTGGCGGCACGTCTGTCGCGTCTCGGCGGAAAGGCATCCGCCTCACCGGGTGCGGTCTCCCGTTCCGTAGCGGCCGGGTCAAGCTACGGCTGTCTGCGTTCGCCGAACGGGTCTGGGAAAGCGGGCGTTTCGTCAGCCTCCGGGGGCGGAGTGACGCCGACGTGACGGACTTCTGGGCAGACCGCACGCCGATGACGCGCCGACGAGATGCCGACGACATGCCGATGCGCGAACACCGCCCCGGCAGGGCGGTGTTCGCGCATCGGCGTCTCGTCAGATGTGGACGACGGGTCGTCCCTCGGTTGCCGACGTGTGTTCGGCGATCCGCTTCGTCTCCGGCTTGCGCAGGCCCAGGGCCACCAGGGCGGTCACCGCGATCCCGGCCGCCGCGATGAACACCGCGGTGCGCAGTCCGTCGGTGGTCGCGCCGCGGAGGGCTTCGCCGGTGAGGCCGTCCAGGCCGGAGTTGGCGACCGCGACCAGCAGCGCGAGGCCGACCGCGCCGCCGGTCTGCTGGCTGGTAGACGCGACGCCGGACGCGATGCCCTGCTCCTCGGCGGGCACGCCGAGCGCGGCGGCGCCGAACATCAGGGTGTAGCCGGCACCCTGCCCGATGCCGAGCACGACGAGCCCGGGGACGAGCGCGGCGTACGACGCCCCGACGGCCATGGTGGAGCCGACGATCACCGCGCCGCCCGCGCCGACCAGCAGCGCCGCGATCATGGTCGGGCGGATGCCGTACCGGGTGGCCAGGCGCCCGGCGGTCTGCGAGCCGACCGCGATCGCCACCATCGGGACCAGGAAGGCCAGCCCGGTGGTCAACGCGTCGTAGCCGTGCACGCCCTGGAAGTAGACAGTGAGGAAGTACAGCAGCGTGCCGAAGGTACCCATGTAGAGGAACGTGACGACGGTGCCCACACTCAGGTTGCGGTTCGCGAACAGCCGAAGCGGCAGCAGCGGATCGGCGCTGCGGCGCTCCACGGCGACGAAGGCGGCGAGCAGCAGGGCGCCCGCGATGCACGCGGTCAGGACGGCCGGGGACGTCCAGCCCGATTCCGGACCCTGCACGAGCGCGAAGACGACAGCGGTGACTCCGATGGTGGAGGTGAGCGCACCGGCCAGGTCGAACGAACGCCCCTTGGCGCGCGGCGAGTCCGGGGCGATCAGCACGAACGCGAGCAGCGCGGCGGCGCCGGCCGGCGGCACGTTGACGAAGAAGACCGACGCCCAGCCGAAGGCGTCCGTGAGGACCCCGCCGAGGAGCGAACCCAGGATCATGCCGCTGCCGCCGGCCGTGCCCCACACCGCGAACGCCCGGTTCCGCTCCCGTCCTTCGGCAAAGCTCGTGGATACCAACGTCAGCGTCGCGGGGAACAGGAACGCACCGCCCACCCCCTGGATCGCCCGGGCGGCGATGAGCAGGCCCGGGCCGCCGGCGAGGCCGCCGAGCAGCGATGAGACGGCGTACAGGCTCAGGCCCAGGGCGAACATCCGGCGCGGCCCGAACAGGTCGCTCGCCCGACCCCCGAGCAGCAGGAACCCGCCGAACGCGACGGCGTACGCGCTGATCACCCATTGCAGGCTCTGCGCCGAGAACCCGAGGCCGGCGCCGATCTCGGGCAGCGCGACGTACACGATGTTGTAGTCGACGGAGATGATGAGCTGGGCGAATGCCAGCAGTGCCAGGGTCGGCCCGAGGCGGCGGCGCGGCGGGGCCGCGGACACGGTCGGGGACGTGGTCGAGGACATGGCGAAGCCTGCTTTCGTGAGGACACCGGGGCGTTCTCCCGGCCTGGGGCCGGGGCTTTCGTTGCTGACATGAGCAAATCTATGTCTGCGAAAGACCCATGGAATGGTTCATTCATAACGTCATTTCATGGGTCAATCTCGCACCGGGCCGCACCGGGCCGCACCGAAGCCGCGCCGGTCAGCGGGGCAACATCGTGGGTGATGTCGTTGTCGAGGGTTGCCGGGAAGGCGTCCGGCCCGCTCGGTCGTGGTGGCGACCGGAGTGCGGGCAGCGCAACGTCGGTTCGCCGAGCCACACAGGCCCCGTCGTCGACGTGGAGGCTCATGTCCTCCGGGAACCAGTCGGCCGGGGCGTCCGGCCGGGCTTGGTCCGGATCACGCCGGGCGGGATGTCGGTGCGCAGCGCGGCGACGAGGCGCTGCCGGTGTCGGACTGCGCCCCCGGCTTCTGCGACTGTGACCGCGATCCGGTGGGGTCGTGGATGTCCCGTGGTCTATACCGCAACGCCGGAGGGCACGGTGTTCGACCTCGGCTCTCCCGGATAGGCGTTCCATGCGCGGACCAGGCGGTCCACGGCCTCGTCGAGGACCCCTACGTCGGCGAGGAAGGAGATCCGTACACAATCGGCGTTTCCGCCCGCCGGATGCAGCGACGAACCCGGCAGCACCGCCACTCCGTGCCGCATGGCCGTCTGTGCGAAGGATCCTCCGTCGCCGTGCGGCAGTCGGATCCACAACGTCTGGCCGCCCTCCACCGGGCGAAAATGCCAGTCGGGCAGGTCCGTGGTCAGTCGTGCGCACAGGTGGTCGTGTCGCGCGCGCAGCAACCGCGCGCGGTGGCGGGAGAGGGCGGGGATGTTCGGGACGAGTTCGGCGGCGGCCAGTTGTGCCGGTACGTCGCCGCCGAGGTCCTGGGTGGCCTTGAGTCTGGCCAGGCGGGCGATCAGGTCGCGGTCGGCGCGGATCCAACCGATTCGTAGGCCGCCCCACACGATCTTGCTCAGCGACCCGACGCTGACGATCCGTCCGGCGGAGGCGAACGCCGCGAGTCCCGGTGGCGGGTCGCCGACGAAGGACAGGCCCGAGAGCACCTCGTCGTCGACGATCGGTACATCGTGCGCGACCGCCGTCTCCGCCAGGCGCCGGCGCACCAGCGACGGGATCACCGTCCCGGTCGGGTTGTGGAAGGTCGGCACCAGGTAGGCGAACGCGGGCCGGCGATCGACCAGCGTCCGACACCACGCCTCGACATCCAGCCCGTCCCAGTCTCGCTCTGCCCAGAGCGGATCCGCCGCGGCCTCGCGCAAGGGCTCGAGCATGCCCGGATACGTCGGCCCCTCCACCAGGACCGCGTCCCCGGGGGAGACCCAGTGCCGGACGAGCAGGGCCAACGCCTGCTGCGCCCCCCTCCCGACCGATCGCGGTTCCGCTCCACCAGGCGTCGACGTTCGCGTTCGACGACGCCGACGCGTTGGCCGACGCGATGTCCCGGTCGGACGGTCCCTGTGTGTACAGCCGCTACGGGAACCCGACGACACACGCCCTGGAAACCGCGATGACCGCCCTGGAGGGCGGGGTCGCCGCGCTGGCCACCGGCTCCGGCATGGGTGCGATCAACGCCGTTCTCGGTGCCCACCTCGCGTCCGGGGACCACGTGATCGCACAACGCCGCCTGTACGGGGGGACGTTCGCGACGCTGTGTGACCTGGAACGGCGCTACGGTGTGCAGGTCACCTACGTCTCGGGCGAGGACCCGGCCGAGGTGGCGGCCGCCGTGCGCCCGAACACGCGCCTGCTGTACCTGGAGACGATCGCCAATCCGATGACGCAGGTGTGCGACATCCCCGTGATGGCCGCCGTCGCCCGCGCCCACGACGTGCCCACCGTCGTCGACAACACCTTCGCCACCCCCGTGCTGTGTCGCCCCCTGGAACACGGCGCGGACATCGTCGTGCACTCCACCACCAAGTACGTCGGCGGCCACTCCGACGTCGTCGGCGGCATCGCCGTCTTCGCGGACACCGGCGCACACCACCGGGTCTGGGAACGCGCCGTCGAAACCGGCGTCAATCCCGACCCGTTCGCGGCCTGGCTCACCCTGCGCGGCCTGCGCACGCTGCCGTTGCGGATGCGGCGGCACTGTGAGGTCGCCGAGGTCCTGGCCGGGCGTCTCGTCGGACATCCGGCCGTCGCCGCCGTGCACTGGCCCGGCCTGGCCGGCCACCCCGGGCACGAGATCGCCGGCCGGGTCCTCGACGGCCCCGGCGGGATGCTCGCCTTCGACATGATCGGAGGGCGCGACGCGGCACACGACTTCGTCCACCGCGTACGCCTGGCCCGGCTCGCGGCCTCGCTCGGCGGGCTGGAGACGCTGGTCGTCCACCCCGCCGGCACCTCACACCGTCAACTCGACGCCGGACAGTTGCGCGCGGTCGGCATCGGCGAGGGCACCATCCGGGTCTCGGTGGGCATCGAGGACCCCGAGGACGTGTGGGCCGACTTCGACCAGGCCCTCGGCGCCACGGGCTGACCTCCACACGCAGACTCCCGCCTGCTTCGAGGCCCCGGCCACGGAAGCGGACGCGGGCGGTGTGCGGCGGGGGAGGGTGATGCCCTGCCCTGAGCGGGCCGAGAGGCCGAGAGGTCGAGGGGTCGAGTCGCGGAGTGGGGTGCGGATCGCGTTCGGACGGTTCGGGCTTCTGCGGCCTGTCAGCGTTGTGCCGGGTGGTCGCACACCGTTCGGATTCGCACCCATCCGCCGGTGGCGCCGCGACGAATTCTTGATATGAGGATGGCGAACCACTACGGCGACGGCGATCGGCTCGGCGGCGACGGCCACGCCCACGAGCGCGGCGGGCCCTACGGCGGGGCCGATGCGTCCGGAGCGCTCTCGGGCTCCGGGCCGGAGCCGCCACGGCGCTTTGCGGTGATCGGGTCGGGCATCGCAGGTCTGACCGCCGCATACGTGCTGCGCGCCGCCGGCGAGGTGACCCTGTACGAGGCCGACCACCGGCTCGGTGGGCACGCGCACACCCACGAGGTGACCGGCTCGGGCGGCCGGCCGCTCGCGGTGGACTCGGGCTTCATCGTCTACAACGAACGCACCTATCCGCTGCTCACCCGCCTGTTCGGAGAACTGGGGGTGAGCACCCGCGAAACCGAGATGAGCATGTCCGTGCGCTGCGACGGCTGCACACTGGAGTACGCGGGCGGGCGCGGCCCGGGCGGGCTGTTCGCCGCCCCGGGGACCGCGGCCCGACCGGCGTACCTGCGGATGCTCGGCGCGGTGCCCCGGTTTCATCGCGCCGCGCACGAACTGCTCGCGGGCGACTCGGACATCACCCTCGGCCGGTTTCTCCGAGAACGCGAATTCTCGCCCTACTTCGCGCAACACTTCGTGCTGCCGCTGGTGTCCACGGTCTGGTCCTGCCCGGGCGTACTGGCCACCCACTACCCCGCGCGGCACCTGTTCCGCTTCCTCGCCAACCACGGCATGCTCGCCGTTTCCGGCTCGCCGAGGTGGCGCACCGTGCTGGGTGGATCGCGTGAATACGTGGAGCGGATCGGCAAGCAGATCACCCGGATCCGCCGGTGCACCGAGGTACACGCGGTGGTCCGGCACCCGGACGGAGTCGCCGTGCACGATCGGGCGGGCGGCGTACGCACTTACACCGGCGCGGTCGTGGCCACCCATCCCGCCCAGGCACTCGCGCTGCTCGACCGGCCGACCCGACACGAGCGCGACGTGCTCGGTGCGTTCGCCTACGAGCGCAGCAGCGCCGTGTTGCACACCGATACCACGCTTCTGCCGCGCCGCGCGCACGCGTCCTGGAACTGCCGCCTCCCGGCCTGCGGGGCCGGCACGGCGGGCGTGCGGGTCAGCTACGACATGAACCGGCTGCAAGGGCTGCCGACCGGCGAGAGGTACGTGGTCACGCTCAACGACGACCGGGCGATCGCGCCGGAACGGGTGCTCGCGAGGATGGCCTACGAACACCCCGTGTTCACCCCGGAAGCGGTCGCCGCGCAGCGTCGATTGCCCGAACTGAACCGGGACCGGATCGCGTTCGCCGGCGCGTACCACGGGTGGGGCTTCCACGAGGACGGCTGCCGCGCGGGCCTGGCGGCGGCACAGTCGTTGGGCGGGCGGTGGTGACCGTGCACCCGACCGCGCGTGGGCCCGGGCGCGGGTCCCGATCCGGCTCCCCCGCGAGCGGGGCGGTGTCCGCCGCCGCTTCGTTCGCACCGGCGTTGTTCGAGTGCGCCATTACGCACGTGCGCGCCGAGCCGGTGCGTTCGGTGTTCACGTACCCATCCTTCATGTGGCTGATCGATCTCGACGCGCCGCCGCGTCTGCCGTGGCCGCTACGCCCGTTGGCCCGATTCGACGCACGCGACCACTTCGCCGGCACCGGGCCGGTCCGCCCGGCCCTGGAGCGGGCAACGGCGGCGCACGGCATCGACATCCGGGGTGGGCGGGTGCTGATACTCACTCAGGCGCGGGTGCTCGGCCATGTGTTCAACCCGCTCTCGGTCTACTGGTGCCACCACCGCGACGGCACGCCTGCGTGCGTGGTGGCCGAGGTGCACAACCCCTACGGCGGCAGGCACGCGTACGTACTTCGCACCGACGGCCGGGGAAGAGCGGCGGCCGAAAAGGAGTTCTACGTTTCGCCGTTCCTCCCCGTCTCGGGCAGCTATCGGCTGAGCCTGCCCGCGCCGGACGGTGATCTGGCGCTGACGGTCACGTTGCACCATCCGGGTGCGCGGCGGCCGTTTGTGGCTCGGGTGCGAGGGGAGCGACGCCCGTACACGGTGCGATCCCTGCTCGGTCTGACCCTGCGGCACCCGGTGGCACCGCTTCTCGGTGCGGCCCGGATCCGCCGGCGCGGCCTGGGTTTGTGGCTGCGCGGCGTGCCCGTGGTGCGACACGGGACCGAAGGCAACCTGCGTTGACCGTGATCGAGGCCGCCCCGACTCGGCTCCACCCGACGCGTCGGCCCGATCCGCCGGCCGCCCGCGAGCACGCGGCGTTCGTACGTCCCGCGTCACACGGCGGCACCACGGATTGGGTGCCGCGCGTGGTTGAGGTGCCACGGAGTGCGTGCCGCGCGTGGTTGAGGTGCCACGGGCCGAGGCGATTGTCGTCCGCTTCGGACGGACTCCTGGTCCCCAGGTCAGCCGAACCGCAGGATGCGTGGGGCGAAGGTGCCTTCGGGACCGGCGGCACGGCCGACCGACCACACCGTCGCCGCGCCCGGCACCGGCGCCAGTCGCAGCACCCACGAGTCACCTTCCCCAGCCACCGCCGGTTCGCTGTACTCGGTGAACGACTGTCCGTTCCAGGCAAGCAGATCCGGCCCGGGGACCAACGGCGGATAACTGCCCGGCGGGCCCCACTTCTGCGAGCGGGCCACCGAGACCCAGGCAAGTCCGCCGGATGTGCCGGGCGCCAGTGAGTCGATCGAGCCGAAGTCGGTGGGCACGGCCACCCGGCTCCACGCCTGCCCGTCCCAGCGCACCAGCAGTGGCGGAATCGGCTTGCCCGGTGGGCCGCCGACGAACCCGGCCGTGCCACCCGCCCACACCTCCGTCGGTGAGACCGCCAGCACGCTGCCGACGGCCGACCGCGGGAACCCGTTCACGATCGTCTGCTGCCACGCCTGCCCGTTCCAATGCGACACGGCCGCACCCGAGTTGCCGGCGCCCGCGGCCCAGACGTCGTCGGCCGCCAGGATGTGCAGGCCGTACACGAAACCCGGCGGCACCGGCACGTCCCGCCAGCCGCGGCCGTCCCAGCGCAGTAGGACCTGCGCGCCGCCCCGCGAACCGATCAGCCAGGTCTCACCGCCGCCGGCGACGACTTCGGTGAGCAGGACACCGCGCGGCGGTCGGCTCTCGTACCAGGCGATGCCATCGGAGCGGAGCAGGCGGGCGCCGCCCGCCGAGTCGCGGCCGACCGCCCAGATCGCGGTCGGTGAGGTCGCGGCGATGGACAGCAGTTCCCCCTGCCAGCCGATCCCGGGCAGACTCTGGCGCTGCCACGCGGTTCCGTCCCAGCGCAGCACCAGCGGGAAGCCCGGCGCCTGGCGACCGACGGCGTCGGTACCCACCGCCCACGCGCGGTCCGGCCCGAACGCCACGGCCTCGTTCAGCCCGGCCTGCGGGCGTACCTGCGCCGGGACCGGAACGTGTTGCCAGGACAGGTTTTCCGCCGCGACCGAGGCCGTCATGGTCATGGTCATGGCGACGGCGAGGGCCGCGACGAGCAGTCGGCGTGCCATGGTCAGCCTCCCAGCCGCTCACTCATCAGGTTCGGTTTCGAGCCGTAGATCTCGACGGTCCCGAAGGACAGCAGCGAGAACCCGGCGGTCGCCAGCGCACGCGGTTTGACGTCGATCGCGTTGGCGCGCACCGGGCCGTAGGAGAAGGTGGTGCGGGAGCCGCCCACCCGCGCGTACTTCGACTGGAACGCGCGGTCGCTGCGCACCGGCAGCCACAGCGCACCGTCGGGGCCGCGCACCATGGCCTCGGTGTAGGTATCGCCCAACGGCGGGTAAGTGGTGTGCCAGGCGCGCCCGTTCCCGGTCATCAGGTAGGTGCGGGCCACGCCGTCGGTGTACCGGCTGCCGCCGATCGTGATCCGGCCGGACGGTTCGAGCAGGATCGTGTGTACGTTGCTGTTCGGCGGCAGCGACACCTTCGCGTCCCGCCACACCCTGCCGTTCCAGCGCAGGATGGTGGTCCCGGTGTCGGTGTCCGCCCAGGCCCAGACGTCGGTGGCGGTACGCGCGGTGATCCCCATCAGGAACAACACACCGTCCGGAGCGGTTTGCGTGGCCCAGCCGGAACCGTCGTAGTACAACACCTTCAGCCCGGTTTCGTCTTCACCGACCACCCACGCGGCACCCGGCACCGCGGTGAAGTCCTGGTAGGTCCACAGGGTTTGCGGCAGCGAGACGGCACTCCATCCTCCCGACCCGCCCATCGATCGGCGCAGGATCTCGACCGCTCCCGCGCGGTTGCGCAGGATCCACACCTCGTCGCCGACGAACTGCACCTTGCCGAGCCAACCCGGTTCGCCGGCGCCGGGGAAGGTTGTGTCCCGGCTCCACGCCGTGCCGTCCCACCGGTACAACATCGGCCGCGGTCCATCGGCGGCCTGCTCGTACCCGGTTGCCCACGCCTCGCCCGGTCCGCGCGCGGCGAGATCGGACACGATCACCTGCGGGGCGGCCGCCGGCACCGGCAGGGCCGACCAACCCGGCGTCACGGCCGCGGCCGGGGACACCGCCGCAACCGGCGACACCACCGCGGCACACGCGATCACAAGGCAGACGAGGAGCGCACGGAGACCGTTCACGACACCTCCCGAGAACGCGAAGGTCGCTCAGCCTATGGGCGCTCGTCCACTTGTGAATAGAGGGCAAACAGCCAATCTTCATGACCAAGCGGGCGCGTCGGCAGGGGACATCGTCCATCGACGCGCGAGTGCACGGTTTCGGCGCGAACGGGTGGGGCGGCGGAACGGCGGGCGGCATCCCTTGATGGGACGCGGGTCCACATCGCGACCGTCCGACCCCTACGGGAGCCGGCCGCACGTGCGGCGTCACCGTTGACGATGCCCTCCGGTTCGGGCCTGACCTGCCGGCTTACCTGGAAGGATGCCGGGATCCGGTACGCGGGTGGTGTGGTGCCGGGTGAGGTGACCTCCGGGCGGAACGGTGCTCGCCACGCCGTGATGCCTCCGGCGAAGGGTCACCGGAGGCATCGGGGTGCTTCGGGGACGGATCGTGTGCGAGCGAGCGGCTCCCGGCGGCGCGTCGTGGTCGGCGCGCACCATCAACGGGCGGGCGGCCCTGGCTCGGTCAGGGGTAGATCGCGCAGGCGCGAGGGATCCAGCCGGTGGTGCTCCCGTAGCGGATCTTCTGCCACACGTTGCTCTTCTCGCCGCAGACGTCCAGGTTCTGCCCCCACCCCAGGGCGACGTTGCAGGCCCTGCTCCCCCCGGGGAAGACACCGAGCGCAGTGCTCTGGGTCGTCGGGGTGGCGCGAATCTTGAGGTTCGTCTTGGCCTTGACGTACATGCCGCTCGAACAGGACGCGGCCGCGGTGGACGTACCCGCCGCCTGCGCGGGCGCCGCGAGACCGAAGGCCATCAGGGCGACCAGACCCGCACCCACCAGCGTCTTCTTCACCATGTGCGCCACCCCTCGTCTTGAGCACTGTTGCCCGAATCCAACACCGGGGGATCCGCTTCCCGTTGAGGTTTCATGGTCATCTGCCGTGATCGTCATACCGTCCGCGCGAAATGGCCATCATGCGCCGGCGGGGAGTCGACCTTGACCGCGACCGTGTCGGGGAGGCCGAGCGCGGCCTTCCGTGTGGGATGAGTTCACCGAATCCGTTTCGTTACGGTGTGCGTTCGGCTACTCTGGGTGATGCATTTTGATCCAAAGCCGTGGAGGCGACGATGCCCGGACGTCATCGTGGCGGGGACGATCCGATCGAGGGCGACGGTCAGCATCGTGGATCACCCAGACACGCCCCGGGGGTCGGATCGTCACCCCGTGGGGGAGCGCCCTGTACAACGGCGTGCTGCTTGTCCTGGACGTCGACGCGGACGTCGACTCCGGGCCGCGTGCGTCGGGACGGGTGGTGGGCGACGCTGCGTTCATGTGGGAACGCGGCCAGGGCGTGCGCGGCGCCGTCATGGACACCGTCAGCGAACAGGACCCCGGCGTACCCGGTAGCACCACCCTCGACCCCCGGCTTGTGATCGACGACCGCGACGCCGCCTTCTGCGTCGGCGTGTTCGTCCCCGGAGTGCGCCGCTCGGTCGGCCGCCCCCCGGGCGCGGCGCCGGGCGACGACGAGTTCACCCTGTGGCTGGTCGACGCGGACACCCGCTCCTGGGCCTGCGTCGACCACACCCCGGGCACGGACGTGTCCGTGACGGCGGCACACGGCCCCCGCCCGATCCTCGCCGAGGTCGAGGCCGCGCTCACCTGGTGGATCGACCACGGACGCCCCGAACGCACCCGCTTCGGTCTCACCGCCACCTCCAACGGACAGACCCCGTGGCTGGACGATCCCTCGAACCCCCTCCCCGCCGGCAAGTCCCGCCCGGACACGCGCCCTTGACTCCCCGCCGGCCGGCGGGACTCGAACCGTCGTCCGGAGCGTCGTCGTTCACCCCCTGGACCGCGCGAGCGGACTGCCGGCCGAGCGGGCCATGCCGGAACACGCCGATTCCGGTGTCTCCAAGCCGGTTCGCTCCGCGGCCCAGGGCCTTGGGTGGTGTCGTCGCGTTCTCGCCGCGCCGTCCTGCGCCCGCTCGTGGTGAGGACTCGACCAGGCGAGGGGCCGTGTCTCCCGGACCCTGGCACGGCGGGCGGCGCGGCGCCGCTCCCCGCTCGTGCCGTGCCGTACCGCGCCGCGCCGCCGTGCCGGGCCCCGGGCGGCCTCGTGGCCAAAGGGCAGGCCCGACGCCCGTACCCGGTGGCGTTCGCACGCGGGCGGGGTGGATTTCCCTGGTAAACGGCCGCCGTTGCGGGGACCATGCGGTGCCATGGACATGCGTGAGCTTGCTCGCCGGGGATTCGGGTCCGGCGCCGATCGCTACCACCGGGCGCGGCCCGCGTACCGTCCCGAGGTGATCCCCTATCTCCGCGACGCGGTCGGCCTCGATCCCGGTCGCGACGTGCTCGATCTCGCGGCCGGGACCGGCCGGATGACCGCCGAACTGGCCGCGCTGGGCGTCGGAGTCACCGCGGTCGAACCGTCCGAGGCGATGCGGGCCGCCTTCGCCGCGGCACTGCCCGGGGTCTCGCTGCACAGCGGCACCGCCGAGGAAATTCCCTTCCCCGACGCCTCGTTCGACGCGGTTGTGGTCGCGCAGGCGTTCCACTGGTTCGACGGCCCCGCCGCGTTGCGCGAGATCGCCCGCGTACTGCGCCCGGGCGGCGGCCTTGCTTTGGTGTGGAACGAGCGCGACGAGTCGGACGCGGAGGCGCTCGCGCTGAGCGAGGTCACCGAGTGGAAGGAGTTCCAGCCGTACGAGGTGGGCCGCGACTTCCGCACCGACCTCGACGCCTCGGGCCACTACGTACCGGCGGTGCGCCGCAGCTTCCACTGGACCGAGACGCTCACCCACGCGCAACTCGCCGACCGCATCGCGACACTCAGCTACGTCAACGCGATGCCCGAGGCCGAGCACGAGGCATTCTTCGCGCGACTGCACGAACACCTGGCCACACGCCCCGACCCGATGGACATCCCGTACGTGACCGACACCTTCGTAACGCACAAGCACACCGGCCGACACACCTGACCAGGGGCCGGGCCCGAACCCGATCAACCGGAACACCCCGCACGACCGACGTTCGACGACCGAGAACCGGAGCCACCGCAGCGGAAGTTCGGGTGCGCCGCCGTGCGCACGCGACGATGCCCTTCGACCCGGGTACCCGGCTGGTGACATCGGGCGCAATCCTGCGCGAGGTCGCGGCCTGCCGACGCTGACGGCCTGCGACATCCGTCAGGGAGTCCTCGTCCTCGGGGTTGTCCAGTGGTGGACGTCCTGTACCGTCGCCGCGCCGACGACCGGCCGGGAACCGACTGGGTTTCGTCGACCCGGCGATCGCCGTCGAGGCACCTGTCGGCGGCCGGACGCTGTGCGCGGACCGGCCGATCGAAGGGCGCCGGGCCGGCACCACGAGGCGGGTCGCGGCCGGGAGGCCGAAGTGGGCGGCACCGGAGACGAATTCCGACGCAGGGCTTGAACTTGACGTAAGCGTCAAGTTCTACCGTCGTTGCGACCCAATCCTCGGATCCCAGGAGTTGTGATGACTGGCGACGTTTCCGCTGTGCCCGCCGTCCCCGCCGTCCCCGCCGTCCCCGCCGTCCCCGCCGAGCAGCGCGAGGTGTGGTTGCGAGCCAGGCCGGACGGGGCGCTCAAGGTCGACGACTTCGAGCTGGTCCGGGTTCCGGTCCCCGAGGTGAGGGCCGGGCAGGTGCTCGTGCGCAATCGGCTGATGAGCGTGGTCGCGGTGATGCGGACGTTGGTGGAGGGTGGCGACGATCTGCCCGTCCCGGCGGCCGAGTTGGGCGAGCCGATGTGGGGGCCCGCGCTCGGGGAGGTGGTCGCGGCACCCGGCGGCGAGTTGGTGCCCGGAGATCTCGTGACGCACATGCGGGGCTGGCGCGAGTACGCGGCCGTCGACGTCGGCGAGGCCCGGCCCGTCGACACCGCGGTGCTGCCCGACGCGGCCGCGCATTTGTCGCAGGCGATGACCGGCTGGCTCGGCGTCGTCCGCGGTGCCGAAGTGCGGCACGGGGACACGGTGTTCGTGACCGGCGCGGCGGGTGGGGTCGGGACGATGGCCGGGCAGTTCGCGCGGCTGCGCGGCGCGCGACGGGTGATCGGCAGTACCGGCTCGCGGAGCAAGGCGGACTACCTGATCAAGGAGTTGGGATACGACGCCGTGGTGCTCCGGGGCGGCGCCCCGATCGAGGAGCAGTTGCGCGAAGCGGCTCCCGAGGGGTTGGACGCGGTCTTCGACAACGTGGGCGGCGAGCAACTGACGGCGGCCCTGGCGGTGGCCAATCGCGGTGCCCGCGTCGGCCTGGTCGGTGCGCTCTCCGGTCAACTCGGCGGCGGGTTCTCCGCTCCCGTCGAAGTGGACACCGGCGCGCTCATCCTGCGCGGGATCACCCTGCGCGGCATGGCGGGCATCGATCACCTGGACGCGATCCCCGAGGGCATGCGCGCGTTCGGGCGCGGTCTGCGCGCGGGCACCCTCGCCTTCCCGCACGTCCGGCTCTCCGGCATCGATCAGGCGCCCCGGGCGTTGTGTGAACTGCTGGAGGGACGACACATCGGTGCGGTGCTCGTGGAATTGTGATGCGTGACCGTGCCCGGGCACCCGCCCCGAAAGGATCACGCGTGCGTATCGGTGATGCGGCGGCAGCCGCCGGCCTGACCCCTCGGGCCCTGCGCTACTACGAGCAGGAGGGCCTGCTCAGGGCCGGGCGTTCGGCGTCCGGCCACCGCGAGTACGAAGCGGAGGACGTGCATCGGTTGTCGGCCGTACGCCGACTTCTCGAAGCCGGTCTGACCATCGGCGACCTGAAGGACTTCATCGACGTCCTCGACATGGTCTTCCCGCTCCACGGCGAGCCCCCGGGCCCGGGTCCCCGGGTCCGTGCGGGCGACTGCCCCGTCGCCGAGGTCGCCGTGCGCCGCCTGGCGGAGCTGGACGCCCGCATCGCCCGCCTGACCGAGGCCAGGACCCGTCTGGCCGACGCCCTCGCCCACCGCTTCGGTGACATGTTCCCCGCCGGCAGCCCGAACCGGGCGGCCTGACCGGCCGAGGCACCGGACCGCGGCGGGATCGGGCCTGCCCGGGAAGTACCATCCACGGATGCCGAGCATCGAGACGTTGATTCCGGGCGTGCAGGTGGCGGCTGGCGAGGTGGCTGTCGGGAGTCTTGTCGAATCGGGTGTCTCACCGTTTCGGTTCCGGCCTCCTGGTACGTCACGCTCTGGGGCGGTGAGGCACGTGGAGTCGACGTGAGCCGACGGGTGCACTGATGTCCGGGCGGGGACTCATGGGACATGGCCCGGCATCCGGCTCAGGTTCCGGGGAGGATACGGCGCGTTTCGTAGGCCCACATCGCGATCTCGACCCGGTTGCGGGCGCCGAGTTTGGCCATCAGGCTGGCCAGATGTGTCTTCACCGTGCTGAGGCTGATGTGCAGTGCATCGGCGATCTCGGTGTTGGTCAGCCCGCGAGCGACGGCGAGGAGCACCTGCTCCTCGCGGGCGGTGACGGGGGAGACCGGCTGGGCCGCGGGCCGGCCGGCGGGCAGGTCCGCGAATGCCTGGAGCAGACGGACGGTGACGCTGGGCGCAATGAGCGCCTCACCGCCGGACGCCGACCGTACGGCCTGGGCCAGAAGGTCTGGTCCCGTGTCCTTGAGGAGGAATCCGCGGGCGCCGGCACGCAGCGCGCCGTAGACGTACTCGTCGAGGTCGAAAGTGGTGATGACGACCACGGCCAGCGGGTCGGCGACGCCCGGGCCGGTGACCAACCGGGTGGCCTCAAGCCCGTCGATCACGGGCATGCGGATGTCGAACAGGCAGACGTCGGGGCGCAGTTCGCGGGCCAGACGTACCGCTTCCCGTCCGTCGGCGGCCTCGCCGACCACCTCGATGTCGGGCTGGGCGTTCAGCATGATCCGCAGCCCGGTGCGGATGATGGTCTGGTCGTCAGCGACGAGGACGCGGATGGGCACCGCTCTCGGTCCTCCCTCTCGGCAGCTCGGCTTCGACATGCCAGCCCTGGTCGGGGCCGGGGCCGGCTTGTAGTTTGCCGCCGAGCAGGGCAGCGCGCTCGCGCAGGCCGGCAAGTCCGTATCCGGCACGGCCTCGGCCGGTGCGGTGGCCGTTGTCGCGCACGCTCACCCGTACCGTGTGCCGTTCCGCGGTGACCCGGACGACGACCTCGGTCGCGTTGACCGCATGGCGCATGGCGTTGGTCACCGACTCCTGCACAATGCGGTAGACGGCCGCGTCCACGGCCGGGGGCAACGTGTCCAGTTCGCCGTCGAGCCCCAGGTCGACCCTGAGGCGACCACCCGGGGTGCGCGCCAGGCGCTCCAGATCCGCGACACCGGCAGGCGGCGCCAGCTCGGCGCCGGCCCCGCGGTTGCGCAGCGCGGTGACCATGGCTCGCATTTCCTCCAGCGTGCGCGCCCCTTCCTCCTCGACCCCCTCCAGCGCCTCGACGGCGGCGGACGGGTCGGTGCCCGCGAGCACCCGGCCCGCCTGGGCGCTGATCACCATGGCCGAAACGTGGTGGGCCACCGTGTCGTGCAGTTCCCGGGCGAGCTGTTCACGCTCGCGGGAACGTACCTGCTCCAACTGCCGCTCGCGAGCGGTCACCCGGAACCGCACGGCAGCCCCGATCAAGCCGGGCAGCAACAGGAAGACAAAGCCCCCGACCTGTTCGGCGGCCGGGGTTTCGTACGTGACGGTACACAGCGCGAAGGCCGTGAGGATCACCGCGCTGCCCAGCACGATCTCCCGTCCCGATCCCCACCGGGGCAGCGCATACACCAGCACGAGCACGACCGCGCCGGTGTCCAGGCCGACGGGCTCGCGCGGTGCGGCGAGCAGTGAGGCCAGCTGGAGCAGGATCACCGAGCCGAACGCCAGCGTGACCATCGCCAGTGGGCGGGGCCGGCGCCACAGGGGCAGCAGGCACAGCCACAGGGCGAACACCACCGCCACCGGCCGCCACACGACGTTCTCGCGCAGGGTGGCCTCCAGCATCACACCGCCCAGGCCCGCGGCGAGCAGCGCCCAGTCCCGCCACACCCGGGCGGGCGCGTCGGGCGGTCGGGGTTCGTTCCACAGGGTTCGCAGGTCGTCTCGCAGCACGGTTCTCAGCCTAGGGACTGCGCCGTGTCGCGCATCGGCCGAAAGGACGGGGCGTCGCTCCGCCCTGGGGCCGACCGATCCGCGGCCCGCGAGCCGATGCCGCGGAGCGCCGTGGCGACGAACCTCGGCATCGGCGGCCGTACACGGACGGCCGCCGCGGTGGTTGGAGGAACCGATGCTCTCGAAAGCCCTGTTGCGCCTGGGCGCAAGCGCCGCGCGCCATCCGTGGCGGGTGATCGCGGCGTGGCTGATTGCCGCCACGCTTGCCGTCCTCGCCGCGATCGCCATCGGCGGGCGGACCGCGGATTCGATGACCGCTCCGGGCCTGGACTCCCAACGGGCCGCGCAACTGATCGAGCGGGCCGGCACCGGCCAGGAGGGGATGACCGCCCAAGTGGTCGTCACCCCCCTCGACGGCGGTGCGACGTTCTTCGACCACGGCAGCGCGCGCACCGCTCTCACTCGGCTGCAGACCGAGGTGCGGCGGCTGCCGCACGTGCTCGGCACGAGCGACCCGGCGGGGGCACTCGACGCAGGCGGGGACACCACCGTGCGCGACGGCCTTGTCTCGGCCGACGGGCGGATCGCGGTCGTCCGGGTGCAGTACCCCGACCAGAGCCGGCTGTCGGCCGAAGACCTCGACGCCCTCGTCGATCTCGGCGACCGGCTGCGCGCCGAACTGCCCCTGCGCATCGAGATGGGCGGGAACCTCTTCTACGCCTTCTCCGACCCCAACGGCGGCACAAGCGAGCTGATCGGCATCCTCGCCGCGGCCGCGATCCTGTTCCTGGCGTTCGGTTCGCTCGTCGCCGCCGCGCTGCCGATCGGCATGGCGGTCTTCGGGCTGACCGTCGGGGTTGCCGCGATGACGGTACTGGCGGGGGTGACGGACGTCCCGACCTTCGCCCCTGTCCTGGGCAGCATGGTCGGGCTCGGAGTGGGCATCGACTACGCGCTGTTCGTGCTCGCCAGGCACCGGGAGTACCTCGCGCGCGGGCTCGATCCCCGCGAGGCGGCGGGGCGAGCGGTGGCCACGGCGGGGAGGCCCGTGGTCTTCGCCGGCGGCACCGTCGTCGTATCGATCCTCGGCATGGCGGTCGCGAACGTACCGTTCATGACGGTGGGCGGTCTCGCCGTCTCGATCGTCGTCCTGACCATGGTGCTCGCGTCGGTGACGCTGCTGCCGGCCTTCCTCGGCGCCGCCGGCCCACGCCTGGCCCGGGCCGGCCGGATCGGCCGGGCTCTGCAGACCTGGAAGCCGGGCCGACTCGCACGGCGGCGGGGCCCGGCGGCAGGCGCCGCCCACGCCGCCGGGTGGCGTCGCTGGATCGGGCACGTCAGCCGGCACCCGGTGCCGTACGCGGTCGGCGCGGCGGGGCTGCTGCTGACCGCGACGCTGCCCGTGCTCGGCCTGCGCGTCGGCCTGCCCGACGACGGCTCACTGCCGCACAGCCGTACCGAGCGCCGGGCCTACGACCTCGTCGCCGAGGGGTTCGGCCCGGGCACCAACGGTCCCCTCGTCATCGCCGCGGACCCCACCGGTGATCCGGGAGTGCTGGACCGACTCGTCGCAACGGTCGCGGCGGATCCGGGCATCGCAGCCGTCGCGCCGACGCACATCGATCGGGCCACCGGCATCGCGACCCTCGTGGTGTTCCCGACCACCAGCCCTCAGGACAAGGCCACGGCCGACACCATCGCCCGGCTGCGTGCCGACGTGCTGCCCACGGCGATCGGGCACGGCCCGGCCAGGGCCCACATCGGCGGCGCCACCGCGAGCCTGTCCGATGT
Source organism: Embleya sp. NPDC025285 (assembly GCF_055558835.1). Classification (NCBI taxonomy): domain Bacteria; kingdom Bacillati; phylum Actinomycetota; class Actinomycetes; order Kitasatosporales; family Streptomycetaceae; genus Embleya; species Embleya sp. NPDC025285. Next base: position 67,858 of record NZ_JBVHLU010000026.1, on the reverse strand, counting down.
GGGCCAACGCACCAGCCAACGTCTGCCGATGTTCGTCGCCGCCGTGCTGGCGATGTCGTTCCTGCTGCTGATGCTGGTCTTCCGCTCGATACTCGTACCGCTCAAGGCGGTACTGCTGAATCTGCTGAGCATCGGCGCGGCCTACGGCATCATGGTCGCGGTCTTCCAGTGGGGCTGGGGAGGCGCACTCATCGGGCTGGAAGCGACGGTTCCGATCGTGTCGTTCATCCCGATGTTCCTCTTCGCCATCCTGTTCGGCCTGTCGATGGACTACGAGGTGTTCCTCCTCTCCCGTGTACGCGAGGAGTACCTGCGCACCGGCGACAACGGCACGGCGATCGTCGAGGGCGTCTCGGGCACCGCCCGGATCATCACCTCGGCCGCCCTCATCATGGTGGCGGTCTTCACGTCCTTCGCCGTCGCCGACGACCCCTCCATCAAAATGTTCGGGCTCGGCCTGGCCACCGCGATCTTCATCGACGCCACGGTCGTACGCATGGTGCTGGTACCGGCGACCATGACACTCCTCGGCCGGGCCAACTGGTGGCTGCCGAAGTGGCTGGACCGGATGCTTCCCCGCGGCCCGGTCGGCACCGACGACACCGACGCGGAATCCACGGGTGAGGCCCCGCGTCCACGGCTGGTCGACCGTTGACTCAACTCCTGCCCGCCCTTGGCATCCGGCACCTCAGCGCGTCACCCAGTACCCGTCGCGGCTGTGGCCGGGGGGGTTGGGGCACGTGATCGATGGGGGTTGGGGCAGGCGCGGTCTCCGTGACCGGACGCCTGCGCCTGGCCCGTCGCGTGTCCCGCGTCGTTGGCAACGGGCCCGCGCCGCCTGCCGGTCGGCGGGCGTCACTCCGTGAGCAGGCCCATGCGTGCGGCCAGGCGTACACGGTTGTTCGTCCCGGTCTTGCCCATCATGGTGGCCAAGTGGGACTTGACCGTCGTCACGCCCACGTGGAGGCGGTCGGCGATCGCCGGGTTGGAGAGACCGTGGCCCACCAGGGTGAGCACCTCGATCTCGCGCCTGGTCAGCCGCGTCCCCTCGGTCGGCGCCTGCGGGTCCGGCGTGGTCTCGGCCGCGACGGCCCGGGCGACCACGCGGCGCAGCGTCGCCGGGCTGAAGGGCGAATTCCCGGCGGCCGCGCGGCGGATCGCGTCCAGGAGTTCCTCCGGGGCGACGTCCTTGGCCAGGAAGCCGCAGGCGCCGGCGGTCGGCGCGGGGTAGAGGTGATCGTCGTCGTCGAACGTGGTGAGCACCACCACCTTGGTCGTCGGCCGCTCGGCCAGGATCCGGCGGGTGGCCTCGGCGCCGTCGATGCCGGGCATGTGCAGGTCCATCAGGACGACGTCGGGACGAAGGCGCGCGGCGAGCCGGGTGGCCTCGTGGCCGTTTCCGGCCTCCGCGACCACCTCCAGGTCGTCGGCCGGCGCGCACAGCATGCGCAGGCCCGCGCGGACGAGTCGTTGATCGTCGACGATCAGGAGCCGGATCATCGGGCCGCCCCCGCTTCGACCGAGGCGGCCGGGAAGCGGTCGGCGGGACCGGCCGGCAACGTGGCCACGAGCAGCCGGCCCACCTCCCTCGGCCGTCGGGTCGGACCCGGGATCGGGGGCAGCGTGCAACGTACCGCCGAGCAGGGTCATCCGCTCGCGCAGCCCGACGAGACCCAGTCCCTGATCCGGCCGGGACCCGCCGTCCCGAGCCCCGCTCGGTGCCTTCCCGCCGTGGTTCGCGATCTCCACCCGGGTGGCGCCCGAGGGGTCGGGCCCGACGACGACCCGGACGGTCGGATCCGACCCGCCGTGCCGGGCGACGTTGGCCAACCCCTCCTGCCACCGAGATCGCCGCCGCGGTATTGTCCCTGGCCGCCGCGGAGTTCTCGTACATGACGGGCGCATCGATCAACTACACCGAGGACCTCGCCCTCGGCGACGTCGAGCGCGACGCCCTGCAGGACAAGGCGCGTTCCGCCGGCCATTCCCACCGTCGCGCCCCATCCGGGAGCCGCGCGACAAGGGGGAGGGAGAGGCCGCGAACGCCTCCGTGCCGTGCCGCTCGCGAACGACGCGCGCCGCTCGGTGGTACCCACCGTCGCCGGCGAGACGACCTGGCATCGGCCTCGCCCGACCGGTCGGGTCTCGCCGGAATCAGGACGCGGTCGCGCGAGATGGGGTATGGCCGGCGGGCAACGGTCACGCCGTGTACGGGATTCGTTCCTGGCGCGTCGCGGAAGATCGGACGGCTGAGGGCCTGCGGGGGCGCCGTGGCGCGCGCGACGGTGACCTTTACGTGACCTTGCCGGATCGTCCCGGAGCGGGATGCCCGTGTTGCCGCCGCTCGTGGTCGCCGCGGACGGCACGTGTGCCCGGCTCGGCGGGGACGGTGACGCGTGCGCCGTCGAGGACCTGTCGAGCCTGCCGCTACCGCATGTTCGAGCCGCTGTGCCCGCACCGATGGTGCGGCGGATCAGCCCAGCGCCGAACCCGGCGTGACCCGGGGCGCGGGTGCGCGGGGGAGTACTCGGCGCGCTGAGATCCGGACGCGCTGTCTTCTTGATCCCGGGCCCGTCATACTGGTAGTCATCGGACCTCTGGAAGGATCATCGGCGTGGCTGTGACGGACGAAGCCATCGACAGGATCAAGGAGATGATCGTCTCCGGGGAACTCAAGCCCGGCGACAAGCTTCCCAAGGAAGCCGACCTGGCCACGAAGCTGGGGCTCTCGCGCAACTCGTTGCGCGAGGCGGTCAAGGCGCTGTCGCTGATCCAGATCCTGGACGTGCGGCAGGGCGACGGTACCTACGTGACCAGCCTGGAACCGGGGCTGCTCATGGGCGCGATCGCGTTCGTCGTGGACTTCCACCACGACAAGAGCGTGCTCGACTTCCTCCAGGTCCGTCGGATCCTGGAGCCGGCCGCCACCGCGCTGGCGGCGGAACGCGTCGACGACGCCGGGATCGCCGAGTTGCGCGCCCTGGCACAGGTGGACGATCCGCACCCGACGCCCGAGCAGCTGATCGACCAGGATCTGCGCTTCCACCAGGCGATCGCCGGCTTCAGCGGCAACGTGGTGCTGTGCTCGCTGCTGGACTCGCTCTCCAGCCCCACCATGCGCGCCCGGGTCTGGCGCGGGCTGACCCAGGGCGATTCGTGGGCGCAGACGGTGCGCGAACACCAGGCGATCGTGGACGCGTTGGAGAGCGGCGACGCGGAGGCGGCACGTGCGTGGTCGACGGCGCACATCGCGGGTGTCGAGCAGTGGCTGCGCAAGATGGCATGACGCGTCGACGGGCCGCGCGGGCGTTCGACGGGCCGGGCGGCCACGCACACCCGCCGACGCGCCGGACCCGCCGCACACGCACGGGACAACCCGCACACCCCGCGGGCCGCACGGCCCGCCGGACGGACCCGGCGGGCGCGACACCTCCGAGGGATCAGGCGTCGGCGAAGGTCTGTCGCTGCGTGCCCAGCCCGGTGACGGCCAACTCGACGGTGTCGCCGGCGCGCAGGTACGGCTTGGGGTCGGGCTGCCCCAGGGCGACACCCGCGGGAGTCCCGGTGTTGATCACATCGCCCGGGTACAGCGTCATGAACTGCGACAGGTACGCGACCAGGAACGCGACAGGGAAGATCATGTCGGCCGTCGACCCGTTCTGCCGGAGCGTGCCGTTCACGCTCAGGGTCAGCGCGAGGGCCTGGGGGTCGGGCACCTCGTCGGCGGTGACCAGCCATGGGCCCAGCGGATTGAACGTCGCGCAGTTCTTGCCCTTGTCCCACTGGCCGCCGCGCAGGAGTTGGAAGTCGCGCTCGGAGACGTCGTGGCTGATCGCGTAGCCGGCCACATACCCCAACGGATCCTGATCCGCGGTCAGATACGCGGCGGTACGGCCGATCACCACCGCGAGCTCGACCTCCCAGTCGGTGGCCCTCGACGCGCGCGGCACCAGCACCGTGTCGTCGGGACCGACCACCGTGTCGGGAGCCTTCATGAACACGATCGGTTCGGCGGGTGTCTCCGCGCCGGTCTCGCGCGCGTGGTCGTGGTAGTTCAACCCGACGCACACGATCTTGCCGGGGCGGGCGAGCGGCGGCCCGAACCGTACGCCGGCGGGCGCGTCGAGCACCGGCAACGACGCCGGATCCGGCAGTACCGAGAGATCCGCGAGCAACGCCGCGTCGATGTCGCCGACCACGCCCGACAGGTCGCGCAGGACCCCACCCCGGTCCAGCACGGCCGGGCGTTCACAACCGGGCGCGCCCACGCGGACTAGCTTCACAGCGATCTCCTCTGGCATCTCGAACGTGTCGTTCGTCTGGGGCGGCCGACCAGCAGTCGACCGACTAGTCATCCGATGTATATGTCAGATGAGGCGACAAAACAAGTCGATTACGGTCAATGGCCGAACAGAAGTCAAGTATTGATCGGAGGAATGCTGGACGGGCGGACGCCAGTCGCGATATACATCGGATGTCTGGAGCGTCAGAGCCACGCCCGCCCCGGACACCCGCCACCGGGAGCCCACCACCGGGAACCCGTTCCAGGGAACCCATCCCGTTCGCGGCGGCCGGGCCGCACGGCCGAGAACCGAGGAGCCACACGTGACCCCGCAGCACCCGAACGGCGTGAGCCGGCCCACCCGGCCCACGCCACGGACCCCACACGTCGTCACCGAGCTCGCGACGGCCGACATCCGCTTCCCGACCTCCCGGGAACTCGACGGGTCCGACGCGATGAACCCGGACCCCGACTACTCGGCGGCCTACGTCGTGCTCCGCACCGACGCCGGCGACGGCCACGAGGGCCACGGCTTCTCCTTCACGATCGGCCGCGGCAACGACGTACAGGTCGCCGCGATCGACGCGCTGCGCCCCCACGTGGTCGGCCGCCCGCTCGACGACCTGCTCGACGACCTCGGCGCGTTCTCCCGGTCCCTGGTCGGCGACAGCCAGTTCCGCTGGCTGGGCCCGGAGAAGGGCATCATGCACATGGCCATCTCCGCCGTCGTCAACGCCGCGTGGGACCTCAAGGCCAAGCGTGCCGGCAAACCCCTGTGGCAGCTGCTCGCCGACCTGACGCCGGAACAGATCGTCGACCTCGTCGACTTCCGCTACCTCGGCGACGCGCTCACCCGCGAGGACGCGCTGGAGATCCTGCGCCGCGCCGAACCCACCCGCGCCGAACGCGCCCGGGCGCTGCGCCGCGACGGGTATCCCGCGTACACGACCTCGCCCGGATGGCTGGGCTACGACGACGACAAACTCGCCCGGTTGTGCCGCGAGGCCGTCGCCGAAGGCTTCACCCAGATCAAGCTCAAGGTCGGCGCCGACCCGGCCGACGACATCCGCCGCTGCCGGATCGCCCGGGAGAGCGTCGGCCCGGACATCCGCATCGCGGTGGACGCCAACCAGCGCTGGGAGGTCGACGAGGCGATCGATCGGATGCGCTCGCTCGCCGAGTTCGACCCACACTGGATCGAGGAACCGACCAGCCCGGACGAGGTGTTGGGGCACGCGGCGATCCGCAAGGCGATCGCCCCGGTCAAGGTCGCCACCGGCGAGCACGTGCAGAACCGGATCGTCTTCAAGCAACTGCTCCAGGCGCAGGCGATCGACTTCGTGCAGATCGACGCCTGCCGGGTCGGCGGCGTCAACGAGAACATCGCGATCCTGCTGCTCGCCGCCAAATTCGACGTCCCGGTGTGCCCGCACGCCGGCGGCGTGGGCCTGTGCGAACTCGTCCAGCACCTGTCGATGTTCGACTACGTCGCGGTCAGCGGTCGGATCGACGACCGGGTCATCGAGTACGTCGACCACCTGCACGAGCATTTCGTCGACCCGGTCGTGATCGTCGACGGGAACTACCGGGCGCCTACCGGGCCCGGCTTCTCCGCGACCATGAAACCCGCCTCGATCGCCCGATTCCGCCACCCCGACGGCGAGTTCTGGGTCGCCGACCGCGCCGCACAGGCGCTTCCCGTGGAGGTGTCCGCGTGAGCAACCCGCCCGCACCGGTTTCCACCCCGTCCGGGGACTTCGCCGGCCGCACCGCCCTGGTCACCGGCGGCGCGTCCGGGATCGGCCTGGCCACCGCCCGGATGCTGACCGCCCGCGGCGCGCGCGTGGCGATACTCGACCGCGACCCCGCCGCCCTCGCCGGTGACCGGGAACTGCCCGCGTTCACCGCCGACGTCACCGACGACGCCTCGGTCACCGCGGCCGTCCGGGCCGCCGCCGAACTCCTCGGCGGCCTGGACATCGTGGTCAACAACGCCGGCATCGGCGCGGCCGGCACCGTCGCCGACAACGACGACGCCGAGTGGCACCGGGTGCTGGACGTCAACGTCGTCGGCCTGGTCCGGGTCACCCGCGCCGCGCTGCCGTACCTGCGCGTTTCCGCACACGCGGCCGTCGTCAACACCTGCTCGATCGCCGCGACCGCGGGTCTGCCGCAACGCGCGCTGTACTCCGCCTCCAAGGGTGCGGTGCTGGCGCTCACCCTCGCGATGGCGGCCGACCACGTGCGGGAAGGCATCCGGGTGAACTGCGTCAATCCCGGTACCGCCGACACGCCCTGGGTCGGCCGACTGCTGGACGCGGCCGACGACCCCGCACGCGAGCGGGCGGCCCTGGCCGCGCGCCAGCCGATGGGTCGGCTCGTCGGCGCCGACGAGGTCGCGTTCGCGATCTGCTCGCTGGCGAGTCCCCTGGCCGCCTCCACCACCGGCACCTCGCTCGCCGTCGACGGCGGCATGCAGGGCCTGCGGCTGCGGCCGGAGTAACGCCCCATCGCGAAGACGCCGGGATCGTGGAGTCCGGGCAGGCGAAGCGTCCACTTCGCCTGCCCGGCCGCACGCCCGTCCACCGGACAAGGAGCATCGTTCGTGGAAAGCAATCGCATCGGCGACACGCGCGTCGTCGCGACCTCGATCGGCCTGGGCGCGGCGGCGTTCGGCAACCTGTACACGGCCGGCACCGACGCCCAGGCGCGCGCGAGCGTCGAGGCCGCGTGGGCGGCCGGGATCCGCTGCTTCGACACCGCCCCGCACTACGGCGTGGGCCTGTCCGAGACGCGGCTCGGCGCCGCCCTGCGCGGATACCCGCGCGACGCGTACACGCTCTCCACCAAGGTCGGCCGCCTCCTGGTCGACGACCCGGCCGCGCCCACCGCCGCGGAGGGGTTCGTCGACACGCCGCACCGGCGCCGCGTACGCGACTACTCCGCCGACGGCGTGCGGCGCAGCCTCGAATCCAGCCTGGAACGCCTGGGGTTGGACCGGATCGACATCGCCCTCGTGCACGACCCCGACGACCACTGGGAGCAGGCCGCGCACGAGGCCGTGCCCGCCCTGGTGGCACTGCGCGAGCAGGGCGTCGTGGGCGCGATCGGGGTCGGGATGAACCAGTCCGCGATGCTCGATCGATTCGTCGCCGAAACCGACGTGGACTGCGTACTGCTCGCCGGCCGGTACACCCTGCTCGACCGCAGCGGCGGCCCGTTGCTCGACCACTGTGCGAAGCGCGGCGTCTCGGTACTGGCGGGCGGGGTGTTCAACAGCGGTCTGCTCGCCGACCCGCGTCCCGGCGCCCACTTCGACTACGCACCTGCCGACGCCGACGTGCTCGCCCGCGCGCTGCGGCTGAAGGCGATCTGCGCGGGCTACGACGTGCCACTGCGCGCCGCGGCGATCGGCTTCGCCGCGGCACACCCCGCGGTCGCCACCGTCCTGGTCGGCGCCCGCAGCCCGGAGGAGGCGGCCGACACGGTCGCGATGGGAGAGTGGGACGTCCCGGCGGCCCTGTGGGCCGACCTCGCCGCCGCGACCTGAGACCGACTCGCCCCGCACTGGGGCAGGGCGAGCCGACGGGCCCGTTTCCCCACCGGGGAAACGGGCCCCGCCGCACGGTGCCACGTGCTCAGGTATGCCGCGTCGAACGCCCAGGGCGCGTCGCTCGTGCGCGACCGCGCCCCCGGTGGCGACTCCGGCTCCGGAATCACCACCGGGGGCGCGGTCGTGAGGTCACAGGCTCCAGATCAGCGGCAGGCTCGCGTCGGCCCCTTCGGCCGAGTAGTCGTGCGCGACCTCGGTCAACTCGCCCATCCGGGCCTGCCATTCGATGTTGACCGGCAAGTCGGCAAGGGACGCGAGCAGTGCGGCGTAGTCGTCGCACTCGATCAGGTGGAACAGGTCCCGGCCGCTGCGCCAGATGTTCCACTCGTGGGCGCCGCCCGCCTTGATCGCCGCGATCAAGGGCTCCGGTACCTCGCGGTGGGCTTGCTCGTACTCGCTCTCGCGGCCCGCTGCGAGTCGGGTGTGCAGGGCTACGCGCATGGCTTCGAACTCCTTGGTGTCGGTGGTGATTCGACGGCGCGTCGCTGGGTCCGACGTGGTCGGATCACAGGTATCCCGTGAGGGCGGCGCGGCGTCAAGTCTTGACACCGTACCGATCATGACGTTTCAGTGGTCCTATCAATTCGAGGGAATGTTCACAGAAATTCTGGCAATTCGGGCTTAATATCTTGAGTGACCCGATGAATGACGGTCGGGTGTGGGAGATTTACGAGATCGGGAGGGGCGTTTTCGTGAAAGATCCGCGTGCAGGAGCTCCCGGTGTCGCGCGCCCCGAGCGCGGCGTCGTGCCGCGCGTTCGTGTGGAGGCGGTGTGAAGGTTCCCGTCCGAGTCGACGCGCACCACCACCTGTGGGATACCGACGAACGCGAGTACGGCTGGATGGACGGTCCCTGGGCCGATCCGCTGCGCGGTCGATTCGGGTCGGCCGAACTCGCGGCAGCCGTACCGAACCCGGGTGAGATCGCGACCATCGCGGTCCAGGCGGTCACGGACACCGCGGAGAGCGCCGAACTCCTGGCCGTGGCGGCCGATCCGACCACGCCGGTCGTCGCGGTGGTCGGCTGGGTGGACCTGACCGCACCCGACGTCGCCGATCGGGTGGCCGAGTTGCGTGCCGGACCGGGTGGCGAGCGCCTGGTCGGGATCCGGCACCTGGTACAGGACGAGCCGGACCCCCGATGGCTGCTGCGACCGGATGTGGGCCGCGCACTGGCCGCGTTGACGCGCGCCGGCATCGTGTACGACCTGCTCGTCAAGCCGGCCCAGTTGGCCGCCGCGTGCCGAGTCGTCCGCGAGCATCCGGAACAGTCCTTCGTGCTGGACCACATCGGCAAGCCCGATATCGGCGCGGGCGCCGCTGCCTGGGAGCCCTGGGCCGCCGCGCTGCACGAGATCGCCGCGTTGCCCAACGTCGCGGTCAAGCTGTCCGGCATCGTGACCGAGGCCGACTGGCGGGCGTGGACGGTCGAACAGGTGCTTCCCTACGCACGCCACGCGTTGGAGATGTTCGGCCCCGAACGCACCATGTTCGGCTCGGACTGGCCGGTGTGCACACTCGCGGCGTCGTACGACGACGTCCTCTCGCTCGCGGAGCGCACCTGCGTCGGCCTGTCGGCCGCCGAGCGGGATCGCGTCTTCGGCGCCACCGCCCGGGCCGTGTACGGCTTCCGAGGGTTCGACCGAGGCGGTGGGGGAGGGCGGTGAAGTGCGCGCCGTATCGGACCTCGTCCCCGGTCGCCGAGTGCGGAGGATACGGTGGGCGGCCAAGCGCGCGACGATGGGAGCGGACATGGCGAATCGACCCGGACTTCCGGAAGACCTCGACGCTCCCGAGCAGTTGTGGACGCGCGCCGCCGCCTCGGTGTTGCTCGCACTCACCAAGAGCCCCCGATTTCCCTCCAACTATGCGCACGAGGAGGGCGAACTCGGGTTCTGGCACTCCAACGGCGCGTGGACACTGGTGCTGCGACCGGATGGGCGGGCCCTGCTGTACGGCCAGGACGTCGACTGCAGCGATACGACCTATGCGGGGGACGAGCCCGTGGATCTGTTGGCGGGCGCGCCTTCCTGGCTGCCGGTCGAGATGTTGCGGCCATTGATCGACGGCTACGAACTGGGCTACCTCTACTGGTGGGAACCCGGCTCGCTCGCGTGGGGACGCGCGTCCTATCCGGACTTCGTCCAGGACGACGGACTGGCGGCCTCCTTCGACGCCACGCCCGGCGTGCTCGACGCCGAGGAGTTGCCCGGGGTCTTCGACGAGTGCGGTTACCGGGACCGGGAGGTCAACGCGCGCTTCCTCGGCCGCGTACTCGCGCGCGACCTGGACGGCGCGGTGCTCGCGGAGCTGATGAACTCCGATCCGGGAGCGGGCACCGACGACCACGACGCGCTGCACGCGGGAGCGTTGGCCTGGGCCGGGAAACTCGGTGTCGGCGGGGACGGCTCGACGACCACCGGAGACGGGATCGGCTGACCCCACCGGTTCGCGCCGAAGCGGCCGTTCGGCGAAGCGGATGCGGCCGGTCGGCGGGGCACGGTCGAGGGGAACGCCGGTCGGACCGATCCGGTTGCAATGGCTTGTCCCACGTCGGCTTCGACCGGGTGGGGCGAATGCGGGAGGTGATCCAGGAAAGGTTCCGGGCTCCCTACGAGGAGCCCAGGCCTGGCTCCAGGCCAAGGGCAGCAAGTACGGCTGGTGCCGGATGTACGACAACGAGGCGTGGCACTTCGAGTACAACGCCTCCTGCACCTCCGGCTGCCCGAAGCGCCTCCCAGCGCGCTGGACTCGTAACGGCGCGAGCTCCTTGTCGTCGGCGACGGGCCGGGCCGGGGGCGGGGTACCGAGATCGGGCCCGCCGCCCGCGCCGGTCCGGCGATCGGGGTTCTCACGCGATGGTCAGGACGTGGTCGCTGATCAGGTGTGTCGCTCCGACGACGCCCGCGGCGCCGCCCAGTTCGGACAGCACGATGGGCAGGTTCTCCGTCGCCAGGGGCAACGACTGGCGATACACGACGCTGCGGATCTCGGCGAGCAGCGGGTGGCCGAGTCCGGCCACACCGCCCCCGATGATCACCATCGCGGGGTTGAAGAAGCTCACGAGCGCGGCGATCACCCGGCCGAGTCGGGCGGCGCCCTCACGCACGATGGTCACCGCGCCGGGGTCGCCGGCGGTGACCGCGTCGCCGACGTCGCGGGCGGAGAGGGGCCCGTTCTCGGCGGACCTGCGGGCGAGGAAGGGAGAGGCGCCCGACGCGGCCGCCGCTTCGGCCTCACGGGCCAGGGCCCAGCCGGAGAAGTAGGACTCCAGGCAGCCGGTGTTGCCGCACACGCACATCGGTCCGGACTCGTCGAGTCGGATGTGGCCGATGTCGCCGGCGCTGCCGGAGACGCCTCGGTAGATCCGGCCGCCGACGACGATGCCGCACCCGATACCCGTACCGATCTTGACCAGCAGGAGATCGTCGATCGACCGGGCGACGCCGGCGTGGCGTTCCCCCAGGGCCATGATGTTCACGTCGTTGTCCACCAGGACGGGACAGTCCAGTCGTCGGCCGACCACATCCCGGATCGGGAAACGGTCCCAGCCGGGCATGATCGGTGGGATCACCGGCATGCCCTCACGAAAGCTCACCGGTCCCGGGACGCCGATGCCCACTCCGTGGACTCGTGGGAACGGGTCGTCCTCGCGCAGTTTGTCGACGAGCGCGAATACCCGGTCGAGCACCGCCGCGGGGCCGCCGCGCACGTCGCACGGCTCGGTCAGATGGCCGAGCACTTCCAATTCGCCGTTGGTGACGGCGACATCGATCGACGTCGCGCCGATGTCGACGCCGACGAACCGCGTGGCGGATGCGATACGTACGATGCCCGAGCGTCGCCCGCCACGCGAGGCCGCGAGTCCGGCCGGCTCCACCAGGCCCAATTCGACGAGCCGATCGATCTCGACGGCCAGTTTGGAGCGTGAGATCTGCACGGCGTCGCCGAGTTCGCTCCGCGACCGCGGCCCGTGGTCGCGCAACAACTCCAGCAGGTGCGCCTGGTGACGGTTCTCCGGTCCGAACTGCGTTTCCATGGCCTCGTCCCCCTCGTGATCCGGTGGGATCACATCGTCCACGTCCCGCGACGATCCCGCCGAGGCAGCCGAGCCTTTCCCCGGGTCGTCACGGGTGACGGGCACGTGGTGACCGGCACTGGACTTTTGTCCTGGTTTTCCGTCGTTCGCGTGGCGCATCATCAACTTTTTCCATTTCGATAACAAAGTTGTGCCGACGGTACCGCGAAGGCCGCGACCCCGTCGGAACGGGGCCGCGACTTCGGGGCGAGCCGGCGCGCGTCATCGCGAACCGTTACTGCTTTGAGGGTATTACGCCCTGTTCAGGCGGCGATCACCCTTCGATGTCGGCGATCACCCGATTCGCATCGCGGGTGATCACCGTGCGCACATCCACGTTCGGGACCACCTTCGGGTCGGCGACGAGGGTCTTGAGTTTGCCGAGTTCGGCCATCGCCCGGTCGTCCCGGCCCTGCGCCTCGGCCACCCGGGCCTTCTCGATCTGTCGGGTGAGCTTGGTCCTGGCCGTCGCGGACAACCATCCCGTGCCGCGGAAACGGTCGACGAGGTTCTGCATGTCGCGCATCGACGTGGTCACCGTGAAGCGGACCGCGGTCGTCGTCGTGTTGCCCGCGTTGTCCGCCGCCGAGACGTCGACCGTGTGCTGCCCCAGGCTCAGGGCGAACAACGGTTGAACGGTGCCGGAGGTGAAGGGCTTCGCGTCGAGCGTGCCCGCGAGCGTCTTGACACCCGAGGTCGGATCGATCGCCTCCCAACTCACCCGCACGTCCTGCGCGTCGCCATAGACCGCGCCGTCGGCGACCCCCGCGACCAACAGCACGGGCTTGGTCCCGTCGATCTTGATCGTCGCGGCCTTCTCCGGCTCGACGAGTCCGGCCCGGTCGACACCGCGGTAGCGCAGCACGTGCTCCCCGTCGCCGGACACCGACACCGGGCTGTCCGAGTAGGGCGTCCAGGCGCCGCCGTCCAGCGCGAATTCGATTCCCGCGAGCTTCGAGGACGCGTCGACGGCGCTCAGCGTGACGGGTATCGCTCCCCGGTGCCAGCCGCTGTCTCCCGGCGCCGCGAATCCCGCCGTGGTCAACGGAGCCGTGGCGTCGACCTTGACCACCAGTTCCCGGCCCTCCTCGGTGTTGCCCGCCTTGTCCTTCGAGCGGTACCGAAGCTTGTGTTCGCCGTCGCCGCTGACGCTCACCGGGGTTCCGTCGTACGCGGCCCACCCGGCGCCGTCCAGGTCGTACTCGGTGGAAGCGACCCCGGACCCACCCGCCTCGTCGACGCCGGCGAGCGTCACGTTGACGGGAGCCGCCGTGTACCAACCGTCCTTGCCGGTGGGCTGCGCCGGATCGGGCGTCGCGTTGGTCACCGGTGCCTGGGCGTCCGTGGCGACCCTGGTGAACCTCCAGTTCTGGTTGGCCGCGCCGTTGCAGGTCCACTGCACGACCTTGGCGCCGTCCTGCGTGCCGACGCCGGCGACGTCCGCACACAGCTTGCTCGTGACGTTGGCCAGCGCGAATGTGCCGGCACTGGCGCTCACCGTGGGCTTCCAGTGTTGGTTGCCGCCGTTGTTGCACGTGTACTGCACGAGTTGCACGTCGAGTTGGGTGGACCAGCCGGGGACCTCCAGGCACTTGCCGTCGATCGCCGACTTGATCGTGTACGAGCCGTCACCGACCGGGTCGACCTGCCACTTCTGTTCCTTGCCGGCGCCCGATGCCTGTTGCACGATCGGCGCGGACTCGGCCGACGAGGCCCCCTGCACGGCCATGTTCTTGCCGCTGTGCTCGGCCGTCAGGGTGTACAGGCCCGCCTGGATTTCGCCGGTGACCACCTCGGGATCGAACAGGACCGCGTCCAGGTCGTAGGCGTGGTTCGTCGGCGTCTTGAACACCACGTAGAGCTTGTGCGTTCCGGCGAGCGCGGTGAGTGGCACGCCGGGGGTGATCCGGTAGTCGTTCCAGCCGCCGGTGGCCGGTACGGGTGTGCTGCCCAGAAGCGTTCCGGTGGGAGAGTCCGCGCGCAACTCGATGGACCCGCCGCCCGTGGGCGAGGACAGCCGGTAGCGAAGCGACTTGGTGCCGGCCAGGTTCGCCGGGTCGAACATGATCCAGTCGTTGTCGCTGATGTCGCCGAGGCGTTTGCCGTTCTCCGCGCCCGGCTCGTTGATCAGCCGGGTCCCGGACTGTGCGGTGAAGTACTCGGCCTGCTTGTGCCGGGGGTGGAGCATGGCGCGGGTGTGCGAGGTCAGCGGGGGTGCGCCGGAGGCGCCCTTGTCGGTGTACTTGGCACTGACGATGTAGTAGAGGTTGGCGCCTTCGGGGTGCCCGCCCAGGTCGCCGGTGTCGATGGTGCCTTCGCAGCCGGGGATGTCGGTGGTGTGGTGCGCGTGGTCGTCGTGTCCCAGTGCGGGGTTGACGACGACCTCGGCGCAGTCGATCGCTCCGTCCTCGGGATCGGTGACCGTGACCTTGTAGGGCACGCGGTCGCCGAATTCGATGAAGCCGCCGTCGGCCGGGAGGTCCAGCTTGATCGTGGGCGCGGTGTTGCCCACGGTGACGGACACGTTGGCGAAGCCGGTGTCACCGGTGGTGTTGGTGACCTTCAGTTGCGCGTTGAAGGCGCCGACGGCGGTGTAGACGTGGGTGGGGTTCGGGTCGGTGGAGTCGACGGTGCCGTCGCTCTCGAAGTCCCACGCGTAGGTGATCGGGATGTTGCCCGGATCGTGCGTACCGTTGCTGGAGAACGCGACCGTCAGCGGTGCCGGGCCGTTGGTCGGCGTTCCCTTCGCCACGGCGACCGGCTGGCGCCGGCCCTGCGTGTAGTCGATGCGGTAGAGACCGGAGTCGTCGTTCCCGCCGCCGAAACCCCTGCCCCAGTCGAGCACGTACATCGAGCCGTCGGGGCCGAAGGTCATGTCCATCGGCTTGGCGAGCTGCGCCGTCGGCAGGAAGTCGTTGACCTGTAGAAGACCACCCGACGCGTCGGAACGAATCTCCTTGACGAACCCGCGTGCCCATTCGTAGAAGAACTCCGCGCCGTCGTAGTAGGCCGGGAACTTCGTGGTCGAGGGGTTGTTGGGGTCGTAGCGGTAGACGGGGCCGGCCATCGGCGCGCTGCCGCCGTTGCCCATCTCGGGGAATTCGGGGGAGGTGCCGTAGCCGTACCAGATCTGCGGCATTTGCACGGCCGGGAGCCGGGTCAGTCCGGTGTTGTTGGGCGAGGGGTTCGTGGGGGCGGCGCAGTCGAACTTCGGTCCCACGGCGCCGTTGTCGGGGTTGTAGGGGGCGTAGGGCTGGTTGTCGCCGTGGCAGAAGGGCCAGCCGAAGTTGCCGGGCTGTGCGATGACGTTGTACTCGACCAGTCCCTCGGGGCCCCGGTCGGTGGTGGGCAGGCCGCGGTCGGGGCCGTAGTCGGCCACGTGCAGCCGGCCGGTGCCCTGGTCGACGCGGAAGCGGAAGGGGTTGCGGAAGCCCATCGCGTAGATCTCGGGCCGGGTCCTGTCCGTGCCCGGGGCGAACAGGTTCCCGGTGGGGATGTCGTATCCGCCGTCGGCCCCGGGCCTGATCCGCAGGATCTTGCCGCGCAGGTCGTTGGTGTTGCCCGCGGTGCGCGCCGCGTCGAGCATGGATTTGCCCGGTCGCCAGTCCAGGGGTGCGTAGCCCTGCCACGCCGGATCGAGGTTGGGCGGGGTGTCGTCGCCGGTGCCCAGGTAGAGACTGCCGTCGGGGCCGAAGTCGAGGGCGCCGCCGGTGTGTCCGGGTTCGGGGAAGGTCCGGTCGCGGTACGCGGGGACCTCGATGACGGTCTTCTCGCTCGCGGGGTCGATGGTGTCGCCGGTGACGGTGAACCGGGAGAGTCGGTTGACGTCCGTGGCGGCGTTCCTGGGCGAGTGGTAGAGGTAGATCCACTTGTTCTGTGCGAAGCCGGGATCCAGGACCATGCCGACGAGGCCGTCCTCGCCGCCCGTGTACACGTCGAGCCTGGCGGCGGTGACCGTGCTGTGCGTGTCCGGCTTGTAGACCTTCACCTCGCCGGCGCGCTGGATGTAGAACACCCGCCCGTCCGGGGCCACGTCCAACTGCATCGGATCGACGGTGTTCTCGTCGAGGGCGACCTTCTCGAAACTGCTCCACACCGTCGGCCCGCAGTCGCCGGGGACGTTGCCCGCCGCCCACTTGAGGCCGCCGATGATGTGCCTGCGCAGATCGGGTTCCGCGTAGGAGGAGGCGGTGTGGCCCATGGCCGTGGCCCAGACCCGGCCGCCCTCGGCGTTGCGACACCACGAGATCGGGTGGTCGGCGCCCATCCTGGACGGGCCCGGGTCGTAGGTGCTCTCGTCCGCCGTCACCAGGACGTGCACATTGCCCCGGGGGTTCTTGTCGAAGTTGTACCACTCCTCGCTGCGGGACCAGCGCTCCGGCAGGTCCTTGGTCGAGGGGTGCACGCGGTCGGCGACCTTGGCGGTGCCGGGCAGGACCCCCGGCGAGTGGGCGGGCATGTGGGCGCCGCCGTTGACCAGGTTGTCCCACCACGGGAATTCGTTGTCGATGCCCATGTCGGTGGCGTTGTGCAGGGCCACGATGCCCTTGCCGGAGTGGACGTACTTCTGCAGGGCTTGGCGCTGGGCCTCGGTGTCCCAGACCATGCCCGAGTTCTGCAGCATGACGATGACGTCGAAGCCGGCGAGGTTCGCGTCGTTGAAGACGGCGGAGTCGTTGGACTGCACGACCTCGTAGTGGTTCGCCTCGGCCTCGTCCTGGAACATCTTGATGCCGGCCGGGATCGACTCGTGGACGTAGCCGACGGCCTCGGTGAACAGCAGCGCGCGGAACGTGGCGTGTGCCTGGGCCTGGGGAACGGGCGTCAGGGTGAACAGGGCCAGGGCCATCGCGAGGACGGCACCGAGTGATCGCACGGATCGGGAGGCGGGTAGGGGACGGGGTGGACCGATCGAGCGCATGGGTTCTCCTCGTTTCGCACAGGGGTGCGCTGCTCGTGCCGCGCGGGTCGCGGGCGAGCGGGACGGTGCGAGGGTTTCCGTGGCCGGTTGGTCGGACCGGGCGAGGTGCCGTACGGGTCAGAGCGCGGCGAGGGTCGCGCGCAGGAAGGCGATGCCGTCGCGGGCGATGGTGTCCTGGGTGGCCGCGAGGGGTCTCCAGATGGAGGCGGCCACCGCGATCGAGGCGTTGTGCGCGGTGAACGACTCGATGCAGAGCGGACCCTGATGGCCGGCTGCCGCCAGGGCGGTCAGGAAGCCGGGCCAGTCGAGGTGGTCGGTGCCCGGCGTGCCGCGGTCGTTCGCGCACACCTGCACGTGCGCGATCCGGCCCGCCGCCGCTTGGACGGCGCCGACGAGGTCGTGTTCCTCGATGTTCTGGTGGTAGGTGTCCAGGGCGATGCCGACGGCGTCGGCGGGGAGTTCGGCGATGGCTTCCAGGGTTTGCGCGACGGTGTTGAGCACGCTGGTCTCGTACCGGTTGAGGGGTTCGACGGCCAGGAGGACGCCGGCGGAGCGGGCGTGTTCGACGATCGGGGCGAGGCCGTCGCGGAACTCGTCGAGGATGCGGGCGCGTTCGGCCTCGGTCGTGCGCCAGGTGCGGCCGACCGCCGCGTACATGGGGCCGGCGACGACGGGCGCGCCGACCTCGGCGGCGGCGTCGACGCAGCGGCGCAGGTAGTCGCGGGTACGACCCAGGCCGGCCGCGTCGGTGGCGACGAGGTCTCGGCCCGGGGGCATGACGGCGGCGACGGAGGCCGCGGTCAGGTCGTGGTCGAGCAGGATTTCGCGGACCTTGACCGGGTTCCAGTCATGGGGCTGCTCCAGCGGGAGTTCGACCACGTCCGCGCCGAACTCACGGATGCGGGGCGCGAGTCGCAGAAGGTCGCCTTCGGTGAGTGGGGAAGCCCAGATCCAGGTGTTCACACCGAGCGCACGCATGGCGGTGCTCCTTGTCGTCGCGGGATCGAAGAAGCTGCGGGATCGTGACCGATCGGAGTCGGGGCGACGAGACGATCGCCCCGACTCGTTCGACTACTTGCCGCCCCACTTGTCGGGATAGCCGGGCAACGTCTCACAGCCGCACATCGCGTAATGCAGCGGCGGCATGCCGGGCTTGAGGTACTGATCGCGGTTGTCGGCCGTGATGGTGGGTTGCGGAAGCTTCCATTCCTTGGGTACCGGTTCGCCCTTGAGGATCTTCAGAGCCGCGATGATCGGAGTGCGCCACTGGTACGAGGGGTACGTCGGGGCGATCGCGGTGAGGTTCTTCTTCTTCCAGACCTCCAGGAACTGCTGCTGGTCCTCGCCGGTGATCGGCGGGACCTTCTTGCCCGCGTCCTCGAACGCCTCGACGGCCGCGACGGCGGTGTCGCCGGCGTCCATCCAGACGCCGTCGATGGTGCCGTGGCGCTGGATGGCGTCGCTGACGACGGCCTTCGTCTTGGCCGGGTCGCCGTCGGTGAACTTGACGTCGACGACATCGAGTCCGCCCTGCTCCAGCACACGCTTGCCCGCGGCCCAGCGGTTCTCCAGGACGTCGACGCCGGGCAGGATCCGCAGCGCGAGGATCTTCCCGCCGGGCTTGACCTTCTCCTTCAGGAATCGGGCGCCGGTGTCGCCGAAGGCGTAGCCGCCGACGGGGTTGACGAAGGTGACCGGGCAGTCGGTGCTGACGCCTCGGTCGAAGACGACGACCGGGATCTTTCCGCACGCGGCCTTGACGGCCGGGGTGAGCGTGGCGGTGGTGTTGGGCGAGACGATCAGCGCGGAGCAGCCCTTGCCCGCGAGTTCCTGGATGTCGGAGATCTGTTTGTCGTCCTTGCCCTGGGCGTCCAGGACGGTGAACTTGGCGATCTCGGGGTGGGTGGCGGCCTCGGCCTGGATGTTCTTGAGGCCGGTCTGGCGCCAGTTGTTGGCGACGCTCGCGTTGGAGAAGCAGATCTCGTACGGGCCGTCCTTCTTGTACTGCGTGGTGTCGACCATCTGCTGCGGGTCGAGCATCTGCTCCCAGGGCTTGTCCGCGGGGCCTTGCGGAGTCGCCTTCAGAAGCGCCAACTGGCGGTCGTAGTCCGCTTGTACGAAGAACTTCGAGTCGCCGGAGTCGCCCTTGCCGGGGTTCGTTCCGGGGGCGGACGCGCCGGGGACGCCGGGGGCCTTGCTCGCCGACGAGGAGTCGGCCTTGTCACTGGAGCACGACGCCGTGGCCAGTAGGGCGGCTGCGACGGTCAGGCCGACGGACAGTCTGTGTCTCATCGTGATTCTCCTCGGGAGGGTCGGGACAGGAAGGGCAGGTGGGCGGACACGCGGGCGCGGAGCCGGGACCAGTCGACGGCTCCCAGCGCGACGGCGGTGATGACGATGACGCCCTGGACGGTGGTCTCCAGGGCGTTGGAGACCCCGCGCAGGTTGAGCAGGGTGAACAGGGTCTGTAGGGACAGCGCGCCGGCCATCGCCGCGACCACCGAGCCGCTGCCGCCGCCGAGTGCGACGCCGCCGAGGACGACGGCGGTGATGGCCTCGAACTCGTAACCCCGCCCGGCCTGGGCGGAGACCCCGGAGAAGCCGCCGACGAGGATCGCCGCGACCGCGGCGGCCGTGCCGGACAGGACGAACGCGAGTACGCGTACCCGCATCACGCGCACTCCGGCCAGTCCCGCGGCCTCGGCGTTGTCGCCGGTGGCGACCAGGGTGCGGCCGAAGTTCGATCGCATGAGCACGACCGCGACGACACCCACCGCGACGCACACCAGTACGGCCCAGGGCACCGATCCGAAGGCGATGCTGCGGCCGATCCGGCGGAAGTCGTCGGGCAGGATGCCGCTCGGGGAACCCTGGGTCCAGTAGAAGACGGCGCCTTCGAGGATCAGGGTCATGCCGAGTGTCGCGATGAACGAGGGCACCCGCAGCACCGTGGTCACGAGTCCGTTGATCAGGCCGACGAACGCGCCGCCGATGAGCAGCACGGCCACGACGATCGTCCAGTGCGCGCCGGGGAAGGCGTGGTAGGTCTCCGCGGTGACCACGACGCCGACCGTGACGAGCGCGCCCACCGACAGGTCGTAGCCGCCGGAGACGATCACGAGGTACTGGCCGGCGGCGAGGACCACCAGCGGCGCCGAGCGCTTGAGGAACGCGAGGAAGGGATCGGGTCGGAAGAACGTCGGGTCCTCGATGCCCAGTGCGAGCAGCAACACCGCGAGGAGCAGGTACACCGGCGCGCCGGCGCGCAGCGAGGCGGCGAACCGTCGTGCGGGCGTGGCGCGGGCCACGAGGTGCGGATCGGGGGACGCGTGCGGCGCCCGGCGCCGCTTGTCCAGGGTGTCGACCATCACGACGCGACCCCCTTGGTGGTGCCTCGGCGGGCGTAGAGCGCGACCGCGACGATGATGACGACGCCGCGCACCACGTTCTGGAAGAAGGGGTCGACGCCGATCTGGTTGAAGACGCTGTCCAGGACGGCGAGCATCAGCACGCCGCCGATGGTGCCGGTGACCCCGCCGCGGCCGCCCGCGAGCGCGGTGCCGCCGAGCACGACCGCGGCGATGGAGGTGAGGTCGTAGCGCGCCTCGGTGCCGGCCCACGGCGAGCCGGCGCCCAGGCGGGCGGCGAGGAACAGCCCGGCCAGCCCGGCGCATACCGCGCACAACACGTGCGCGGCGATGATCACGCGGTGGGTGCGCACGCCCGACAGGCGGGCGGTCTGTTCGTCGCCGCCGACGGCGTACATGTGATAGCCCAGCCGGGTGCGGCGCAGCACGAACCAGACGGCGACGGCGACGGCCAGGAGCAGGAACGCGGAGACGGGGATCGGGCCCATGCGGTCGAAGCCCAGGCGTTGGAAGGACTCGGGGACCTTGCCGGCGGGTCCGGAGTAGGTGTCCTCGATCCAGCCGCGCAGGATGAAGCCGACGCCGAGGGTGGCGATGAACGCGTTGACCCCCAGTTTGGTGACGATGAGGCCGTTGGCGAGGCCGACCGCGACGGAGAAGGCGAGCACGGCGGCGATCGCGGGGACGATGTTGCCGTCGGAGCCGTCCATGGTCTCGGCGGCGACGAGGGTGGCGATGCTGACCAGGTAGGCGACGGACAGGTCCAGGGAGCCGGTGAGGACGACGACGCTCTGGCCGACGGCGATCAGGCCCAGGACGACGGAGTTCTGCAGGATGCCGACGGTGTTGTCGAGCGTGAGGAAGGAGCCGCCGCGGGCGGTGACGGTGATCCAGCCGAGGAGGATGACCCCCAGCAGGGCCAGGTAGACGACACTGGTGGGGTCGGCGAACCGGCCGGGGAGGGCGGATTTCGCGGTGCGTGTTCGGGGTGCGAGGGCCTGGGTGTTCACGTGGCGGCCCCGGCGGCCACGCGACCGGCGGTGGCGAGGCGCATGATCTCTTCTTCGGTCGGGCCGGCGGGCAGTTCGCCGGCGATCCTGCCTTCGGACATGACGAGCACGCGGTCGCTCATCCCGATCACCTCGGGGAGTTCGGACGAGACCATGAGCACCGCCATGCCCTCGCGTGCCAGTTCGCGGACGAGTTCGTGGATGGCGGCCTTGGCGCCGACGTCGACGCCACGCGTGGGCTCGTCGAAGACGAGCACTCCCGGGCGCACCCCGAGCCACTTGGCGATGACGACCTTCTGTTGGTTGCCGCCGGACAGGTAGCGCACCTGCTGGTCCTCGCCGCGGGCGCGCAGTGCCACGCGGGCCAGCAGATCGGCGACGGGCGGGGCGGGGCGGGCGCGCAACGGGCGGGAGAAGACGGCCCGTTCGACGAGCAGGGTGTTGTCGCGTACGGATTGGCGCAGGGCGAGTCCTTCGCCCTTGCGATCCTCGCTGACGAGCGCGATGCCGGCGCGGATGGCCTCGCGCGGATCACGCGGACGCAGCTCCCTGCCGTCGACGCGCATGGTGCCGGTGGTGAACGGTGTCGCGCCGAACAGGGCTCGGGCCAGCGACGTTCGCCCGGATCCCTGGAGTCCCGCGATGCCCACGACCTGCCCGGCGCGCAGTTCGAGGTCGATGGCGGCCAGCTTGGCGTTTCCGGCTCCGGCGACGGCGAGGCGCACCTTGCCGACGTCCGCGGCGCCGGCGCGTGGGGGGTAGTAGGCGCCGAGTTCGCGGCCGACCATCAGGCGTACGACGGTGTCCTCGTCGGTCGTCGCGGTCGCCAGGGTGGCCACGCGCCGGCCGTCCTTGATCACGGTGACGCGGGTCGACAGGTCGAAGACCTCGCGCAGGCGGTGCGAGATGTACAGGATGCCCAGGCCGCGTCCGGTGAGCCGGCGCACGAGCGCGTAGAGCCGCTCGACCTCGTGGTCGGCGAGTGCGGCGGTGGGCTCGTCCATGATCAGCACGCGGGCGTCGGTGGACAACGCCTTGACGATCTCGACGACCTGCTGCTGAGCAACCGACAGGCGGCGGACGGGCGTTCGCGGGCCGAACGAGGTCTCGGAGAGTTCGGCCAGGAGTCGGGTGGTGGCCTGCTCCATGGCGCCCCGGTCGACCAGGCCGCGCCGAGTGGGTTCGCGACCGAGGAAGACGTTCTCGGCGACCGTGCGTTCCGGCAGGAGGGTGAACTCCTGGTGGATGATCGCGATGCCGGCGGCCTGGGCGCGGGAGGGGTGGGAGAAGGCGACCGGCGTGCCGTCGACGGCGATGGTGCCGGCGTCGGGGGTGTGCACGCCGGCGAGGATCTTCATCAGGGTCGACTTGCCCGCGCCGTTCTCCCCCACGACCGCGTGGACCTCGCCGGCCCCCACGTCGAGGTCGACGTCGTGCAGGACGCGAACACCGGTGAATTCCTTGCGGATTCCGGTTACCGCCAGCAGCGTCATCGAAGACCTCCCACGGATGCGGCGAGCCGACCGGTCGGGATCGGTACCCATCCGTTGCCGCCCTGGGCACTGGTCTCGACGGCCGCCAGGACCCGCTGGATCTGGAGTCCGTCGGCGAAGGTGGGGGTCGGGTCGCGCCCTTCGGTGATCGCGGTGAGCAGGTCCGCCGCCTGGTGCGTGAACGTGTGCTCGTAGCCGAGCAGGTGGCCGGCCGGCCACCAGGCGCCGGCGTAGGGGTGTTCGGGCTCGGTGACCAGGATGCGGCGGAAGCCGGCGGTGCGGGCGTCGTCGGTGCGGTCGGCGAACCACAGTTCGTTCATGGCCTCGAAGTCGAACGCGATGCTGCCGGCCGAGCCGTTCACCTCGATGCGCAGGCTGTTCTTGCGTCCGGTGGCGAAGCGGGTGGCCTCGAACGAGGCCAGGGCGCCGCCGGAGAGCCGGCCGATGAACAGCGCGGCGTCGTCGACGTCGACGTCGCCGTGGACGGCGGTGAGTTCGGCCACCGGGCGTCGGCGGACGAACGTCTCGGTGAGTGCGCTGACTCCGGTGAGGAGTTGGCCGGTGACGAACTGGGCGGTGTCGATGATGTGCGCGCCGATGTCACCGAGCGCGCCGGAGCCGGCCTCGTCCTTGGCGAGCCGCCACACCAGTGGGTGTTGGGGATCGACGATCCAGTCCTGGAGGTACTGGGCACGCACGTGGCGTATCTCGCCCAGGCGTCCCTCCGCGACGAGATCGCGGGCGAGGGTGACGGCGGGTACGCGGCGGTAGTTGAACCCGACCATGGCGCGTACGCCGCGGGTGGCGGCCTCGTCGGCGGCGGCCACCATGGCCTCGGCCTCGGCGACCGTGTTGGCCAGCGGCTTCTCGCACAGGACGTGCTTGCCGGCGGCGAGCGCGGCGACGGCGATCTCGGCGTGTGAGGCGCCGGGGGTGCAGATGTCGACGATCTCGATGTCGTCGCGCTCGATCAGCGCGCGCCAGTCGGTGAGCGCGACGTTCCAGCCCAGGCGTCGCGCGGCGGTCGTCGCCGCGGCGCGGTCCCGTCCGGCGAGGGCGACCATCGTCGGTGCCCGCGCCAGGTCGAAGAAGGCGTTCACGGTGCGCCACGCCTGGGAGTGCGTGCGACCCATGAACGAGTAGCCGACCATGCCGACCCCGATGCCTGTGCTTGCGCTCGGACCGTCGAACTGCGTGGTCACGGATGCGTCCCTTCGGGTTGTCCGGCCCGGACGGCCGGTGCTTGGCCAGGAATGTAGTGGGTTCTTCCTGAGTGAAGAAGAGTTTTCACAGAAGAAATCCAACTTCTTCCAGATGAAGGACAAACTATGTGGTCGTGAAGCTGCCCACGACGACGTGAGCTCATGAAGTCGCGCCACCACACCGGGAGTTGCCGACCCGTGTGCCGGCGACCCGTCGCCTATGCGTTCGCCAGGCCCAGTTCGAGCAGGAGGGCCTTGACCTGGGTCGCGTGCACCGTGTCGCGTTTGGCGGTGGGGTCGCTGCACAGCAGCAGCGGGGCGTCCGCCGCGTCGGTGGGGAGTCGTCCGTGGGTTCCCCGTACCGGGGCGGGGTCGAGCGGGACGACGGCCATGCGGTAGCGCAGCCCGAGCCGCTTGCGGGCCAGGGCCACGCCCGCCTTGAGTTTGACGTGGCGGTCGGCGGGGTCCCAGAACAGTTCGGCCGGGTCGTAGCCGGGTTTGCGGTGGATCTCGACCTGGCGGGCGAAGTCGGGGGCACGCTCGTCGTCGAGCCAGTAGTAGTACGTGAACCATGCCTCGGGTTCGGCGACCACCACCAGGTCGCCGGCCCGGTCGTGCTCGAGCCCGTACTCGCGTCTGCCCTCGGCGTCCAAGACCTCGGCCACGCCCGGTTGTTCCGCCAGCAGGGCGGCGACGCGGGGACGGTCGGCCGGGTCGCGGACGTACACGTGGGCGATCTGGTGGTCGGCCACCGCGAATGCCCGCGAGGTCCACGGGTCCAGGTACTCCATGCCGTCCTGGGTATGCACGCGCAGCAGACTCGCGCGGCGCAGCACACGGTTGACGTCGACGGGCCGGCTTGCGCGGGTGATGCCGTATTCGCTGAGCACGACGACGGTGCAACCGCTCTCGGCGGCCCGGCGCAGGAGTGGGGTCAGCGCGGTGTCGATCTCACGCGCGGCCCGGATCGCCTCGGGGGCATCCGGGCCGTGCCGTTGGAGGTCGTAGTCCAGGTGCGGCAGGTAGGCGAGGGTCAGATCGGGCCGATGCCTGTGCAGCACGTATGCGGTCGCGTCGATGATCCATTGCGAGGAGCGGATGGAGGCGGTCGGTCCCCAGTAGTGGAAGAGGGGGAAAGTGCCCAGGCGGGCAGTGAGTTCATCGTGCAGCTCGGGCGGATCGGTGTAGCAGTCGGGTTCCTTGCGGCCGTCGGAGTAGTAGATCGGCCGGGGGGTGAGCGTCCAGTCGACATCGGCGCCCATGGCGTACCACCAGCCCATGTTGGCGACGGTGTAGTCGGGGCGTACGCGTCGGGCCGCCTCCCAGATCTTCTCGCCCGCCACGAGGCGGTTGTGTTGCCGCCACAGGAGTACCTCGCCGAGTTCGCGGAAGTACCAGCCGTTGCCGACGATGCCGTGCTCGCGCGGGAGGTCGCCGGTGAGGAAGGTGGATTGCACGGAGCAGGTCACCGCGGGCAGCACCGGGTCCAGGCGGGCCTGGAAGCCGCTGTCGGCGATGCGGCGCAGCGCGGGCATGTGGGCGAGCAGGCGGGGGGTGAGTCCGACGACGTTCAGGACCAGCAGGCGGGGCATCAGGTTCCTTTCCTGTCGGCGGGTTTCAGGCCCAGGTCGAGCAGGGCCGCGCGCAGTGCGGCGAGTTCGGCGGCGATACCGGCGACCAGGGCCCGGGGGGTCGGTGGCCCGGTGTCGTCCAGGACCGGCCAGGTGTAGGTCTCGACTTCGATGTGGTCGGTGCGCGCGCGGGGGCCGGCGAACAGACCTTCGAGGGCGCGGTCGAGCACGTCGTGGGTGGCCGTCAGCGGCGCGCGCGGTCGGCCGTGGAGGGGGAGGTGGTAGTGCACGCGCCAGGGTGCGTTGCCGGGTAGGCCGCCGGCGATGGCCTGGGATAGGTCGTCGACCGCGAGCGGTGGGGTGCCGGCCTCGCGGGTCTGGTGGAGGAAGCGTGGTTCGGCGTAGGGGCGGAGGGTGTCGGGGGTGGGTGCCTGGGCGTGGAGGGCGCACGAGGCCTGGGATTTGACCACGGGTATGCCGGCGTTCTCGAGCGTGACCAGGGCCGTGTGCGGATCCTCGAAGCCGACGGCGAGGTGGCACGTGTCGAGGCAGACGCCGATCCGGTCGGGATCGGTGCCGCGCAGTGCGGCGACGGCTTGGTCGGTGGTCTCCAGGACGCAGCCGGGCTCGGGTTCCAGGCCGACGCGGATGCGCCGGCCGTGGCGCGATTCGATGTGTTCGAGGCCGGCGGTGAGGTGGTCGAGGGCGCGTCGGGCGGCGTCGGAGCGTTCGGCCGGCCAAGGCGTGCGCCAGGCGAGCGGCAGCGTGGAAACGCTGCCTCGGGTGGCGTCGTCGGGGAGCAGGTGGGCGAGGATGCGGGCGCAGTCGAGCGTGTACGCCAGACGGGCGGGGTCGGCCCAGTCGGGGCTGTACACGTTGTGTTTGACGACGTCGTGTTGGAAGCCGGTGTAGGGGAAGGCGTTGAGGGTGACCACTTCGAGCCCGCGCAGGGCGAGTTCGCGGCGCAGGCGTTCGATCGCGGCGTGGTCCCGGGTCAGCGCGGTGGCGACGGGGCGGGCGAGCCACAGGCCGACGCCGAGCGTGTCGAGGTCGAGTTCGGTTCGTACGGGTTCGCAGAATCGGCCGAGTTGTTCGAGGACGCCGTCGAGGTCCTCGGCGGCGTGGACGTTGGTGCAGTAGGCGGCGTGGACGAGGGTGCCGTCGTGGTGTCGGAACCTCATGTGCGCGCTCCGCGCAGGATGGAGTTGCCCTCGTGGGTGTCGCCGGGTCGAGCGCGGACGAGAGCGTCCGGGGCGGGGAGGTCGAGGCGGTTGCTCTGGGCGTAGAAGGCGACGGGGTTGCGCCACAGCACGTGGTCGACCTGGTCCGCACTCCAGCCGGCCGCGAGCATGGCGCGGCCGGTGTGCACGGTGGACAGGGGATCGCTGTGCCCCCAGTCGGCGGCGGAGTTGACCACCACGCGGTCGGGGCCGATGGCGCGCAGGACATCCACGACCCGTTGCGGGGTCATCTTGGTGTCGGGGTACACGGAGAAGCCCATCCAGCAGCCGGTGTCCGCGACGAGTTCGACGGTGGTCTCGTTGAGGTGGTCGATCAGGACGCGGCCGGGCTCGATGGCGCTGTCGCGGATCAGGTCGAGGGTGTGCCGGACGCCGGCCGCCTTGTCCCGGTGGGGAGTGTGGATCAGGGCAGGCAGTTCGAACTCGACCGCGAGGGCGAGCTGGTGGGTGAAGGCGTGCTCCTCGGCGTCGGTCATCGAGTCGAAGCCGATCTCGCCCACGGCGACGACGCGGTCCTTGGCGAGGAACTCGGGGAGGAGGTCCAGGACGGGTGCGCAGCGGGGGTCGTTGGCCTCCTTCGGGTTGAGGGCGATGGCGCAGAAGTGCTCGATCGTGTACTGGGCGGCGCGGAACGGCTCCCAGCCCAAAAGGCTCTGGAAGTAGTCGACGAAGGACGCGACGGACGTGCGGGGTTGGCCGAGCCAGAAGGCCGGTTCGACCAGGGCCCGGATGCCGGCGTCGCGCAGGGCGCGGTAGTCGTCCGTGGTGCGCGAGGTCATGTGGATGTGGGGGTCGAAGACGCGCATCGGTGGGGCTCCTCGGCTACGGTGCGAAGGCGGTGGCGATGGGTTCGAGACCGGTGGGCGAGGGTCGACCGGCGGCGGATCGCTCTCGGCCGAGGTCGCGGAGCATGCGGGCGAGTTCGGCGTCGGCGCGTTGGTCCAGGTCGGCGACGGTGGGGGTCGGGGGTAGACCGACGAACAAGCACTTGAGGACTCCGTGCCGCCACGCGGCGGCGTCCAGGACCTGGGCGCAGGGGCCCATCGCGGCGGCGATCAGGCGGTGGTCGTTGGTCCGCAGCGCGTCCTCGACCAGCTCGCGCGCCGATGCCGGGTCGACGTCGGGCAGGTAGGGCAGGGCCCGCAGCACCGCGCGGCGTTCGCACGGGTCGCCGCGGTCGTACAGAGCGCGTACCAGGGCGGTCGGGTCTACGGGCGCGGGGCCGCCGTCACGGCCGCGGGCGACGGCGTGCAGCAGCAGTACGCGCGCGGCGTCGTCGCAGGTCCAGCCCGCGATCCCGGCGAGGTCCGCGCGTCCGCAAACTCGGCCCGCCGCGGCGAATGCGGCGGCCACGCGGGCGGGGTTCGCCGCCGTCCGGGCGGGCCAGTCCCGCCGTTCGGGGCGGACGCCGGCCTCGAACGCCGCGCGCAGTGCGTCGAGGTGCGGTTCGGGCGATCGACGGTCGGCAGCCGGCCGCGTCGCGGTCGATGTATCGGTGTGCGCTTCGCGGTGCCCCGGGTGCCTCATCCGGCGATCTCCTTTTCGACCGCGCGCAGGAAGGCGATCGAGCGGCGGGCGGTCTCGGTGGCGGCGTGGCTGTGGCGTGGCAGTTCGACGCCGACCAGCCCGTCGTAGCCGGTGTCGGCCAAGGCGTGCAGGACGGGCGGGAAGTCGATGTCGCCCTGCCCGAACTCCAGGTGTTCGTGCACGCCGCGGCGCATGTCCTCGATCTGTACGTTGACCAGGTGCGGTCCGGCCCGTGCCACGCAGTCGGGCACCGGTAGCGGCTCCAGGCAGCGGCAGTGCCCGATGTCCAGGGTGAGGCCGAGGTGTTCGGGGCGGCCCAGGCGTCGCCACAGTTCCTCGTAGCGGTCGAGGGTGTCGACGAACATCCCGGGTTCGGGTTCGAAGCCCAGGCTCACGCCCCGTGCGTGCGCTTGCGTCAGGACCCGTGAGCAGCCCGCGGTCAGGCGCTCCCAACAGGCCCGGGGGTCGACGTCGCGGGGAGCCCGGCCGCTCCACAACGACACGACGGGGGCGCCGAGTTCGGCTGCGACGCGCACCGCGCGCTCCAACAGGTCCACGCGTCGGTCCGCCCCGGCGGTGTCGTCGAGCAGGGTGGGGTGGTGCTTGCGCCAGGGGTCGAGGAGGTAGCGTGCGCCGGTCTCGATCACGACCGACAGGCCGAGCCGGTCCAGCCGTGCGGCCACTCCCGCGACGCGCGAGGCCAATCCGGGGGTGAAGGGGTCCAGGTGGTGGTGGTCGAGGGTTAACGC
Source organism: Embleya sp. NPDC025285 (assembly GCF_055558835.1). Lineage (NCBI taxonomy): Bacteria > Bacillati > Actinomycetota > Actinomycetes > Kitasatosporales > Streptomycetaceae > Embleya > Embleya sp. NPDC025285. The sequence goes on along the minus strand of NZ_JBVHLU010000026.1, from coordinate 38,804 downwards.
GACCCCGTCGTAGCCGAGGTCGGCGAGTATCTCGAGCGCGTCGCCGATGCGATGGTCGGCGAAACCGTTGGTGCCGTAGGCGATTCTCACGGGGACTTCCTCCTCCGCTGGGGTCGGGTGTGGTTCGGGTCGGGGTTCGGGTTAGGGCTCGGGTCCGTGCTCGGGTCGGGGTTTGGGCCCGGGTCCGGGTCCGTGTTCGGGCCGGCGACGGGCGGGTTCACCTCGCTCAGGTGGGTGACACGTGCCGGGTGAGGGCGCGGCCGAGGGGCCAGGACGCGGACAGCGCGAGTGCGGCGCCGGGTCGACCGAGTCGGGACAACAGGGCGGCCTGTAGCGGGATCAGGGCCAGAACGCCACCGCCGACGGCCGCTCGGATCGCCGGGGCCTGGGGGGCGGCGCTCGCCCGCAGCAGTGGACGGCCGTAGGCGGCCGCGTATGCGATCAAGGCGGCGGCCGACGCGGGTGTCGCCCCGCTCCGGTCCGCCGGTTTCACGTCGCCGGGTCGACGGCCGTGGCCGATCCGGGCGGCGGCGATCGCGGTCGCCGCGGCGGTGGCCAGGGCACGGGCGGGGGGTTCCGGCGTCGTGCCGTGTTCCTCGTGCCGACTCAACGCGGTCAGGCCGTACGTGTGCAGGGCCACGACCGCGGCGCTCGGGGCGGCGAGCGCGTAGCGCGCCGGTTCCGCGCCGACCAGCACGTCCAGCCCGCGCGCGAGTGCCATGCCCGCCGGGGCGAACGGGGTGCCCTTCCAGATCAGGTCGTACGTCCACACCGCGCCCGCCAGGCCCAGCAGCGCGGGCAGCCGACGCCGTCCGCCGGCCCACGATCCCAAGGCGAGGCCCGTGGCGGTGAGACCGACGGCCGCCCCCAACGCGCCCCCGGGCGCGACCCGGCCCGAGGGGATGGGGCGATGCGGTCGTTCGTCGGCGTCCGAGGTGCGGTCCGCGTAGTCGTTGAGCGCCATTCCCGCCCAGTACAGGCATACCGAAGCGAGCGGCAGGGCCGCCGTTCGGCCGTGCGGCAGGCGGCCGGACGCGGCCGCGCCGACCAGCACGTCGCCGGGCACGCTCAACGCGGCCGACACCCGGACGAGTTCCGCGTACGCTCGCAGCCGGGCGGTGATCCCCGGTCGGTCGGCGCGGTCGGCGCGGTCGGCGAGCGATCTTGCCGCCGGTTCCGGGGCGGGTACCGAGCGTGCGTTCGGCGGTGTGCCCGCTCCGGGTGTGGTGTCGTCCGCGGCGGATTCGGTCGGCATGCCCTCGCCCGGGCCGCCGACCCGCGCGCGTGGGCGCTGGGCCGCGCTCATCGCGTCGCCTTTCGGCCCGTCGCCAGCCGTTCCCGGGCCCAGGAGAGCAAGGTCTCGTACTGCGCGGACAGCGCGTGTTCGTCGTTTCCGACCGGGTCCTTGAAGTAGAAGGCGAGTTCGCGCAGCGGTCCCGCGCAACCCACCGCGTGGGCGCGCGCCGCCAGGCGGACCAGGTCCAGCACCAGCGGCGCCGCCAGCGCCGAGTCACAACCGGTCCAGGTGAACTGGAGGTTCATCCGGGTGCCGAGAAAGCCCTCGAAGCTCACGTGGTCCCAGGCGGTCTTCCACTCTCCCAGCTCCGGCACGTTGTGGATGTGCACCCCGCCGCCCACCGGCCCGCCCAGGAGCGAACGCAGCGCCCGGTCCTTGGACTCGACCTTCGCCGCGGCCCGTTCGGGCGAGGAGAGGGTTTCGCCGTCGCCTCCGCCGAGGAGGTTCGTCCCCGACCACGACGTGACGCGCAGGGCGCGCTGGGCGAACATGGGCGCCAGGACGCTCTTGAGCAGGGTCTCCCCGGTTTTGCCGTCGCTTCCCGCGTACGGCACGCCGCGCGCGACGAACAACTCGGCGACGCCCGGTATTCGCGCGCCCGCCGACGGCGTGAAGTCGACGAACGCGCAGCCCGCCAGTGCGGCCGCCCACGCGTAGCGCGCACTCGGCGGCAGCACGTCGACGCCGGTCTCCAGGGCCGCGCCCAACGCGGCCGCGCTTGCGTGGGCGGGGTGCGGCCTCGGCAGCGGCTCGGTGGACGCGAGATGCACCACGACCACCCGCGTCAGGTCCTGCGCCCAGGCGAACTCCTGTATATCGCGGACCAGTTCCGCGATCTGGTCGGCTTGGGGGCGCGGGTCGGCGGCGGCCACGCCCGGACGCACGCGGGCGTCGATCGCGTCGAGTCCGACGCCCACCCGGTCCGGCAAGCCGTGCGGGAGCACCCCGTCCGCGACGAGCCGCCGTGCGCGGGCCCGGAGCCCGATCGTGTCCACGTCGTGCCCGCCGAACACCAGATCACGAAAGCCGACCAGGCCACATCGCGCGAAGGGCGTGGTGGCGGTGACGCACCCCAGCGGCGACTCGTCGCCGGCCGAGGCCGCGAGCGCCCCGCAGATCGTGGTCACGGCGACCGACCCGCGAACACCCACCAGCCACACCCCGACACGACCCGCGCGCTCGGCCGGAGGCGTCGCGGATGTCGAAGACGTGGACGGCGCGCGATCCGGGGCGGGCGCCTCGGGCCCGGTGGGCTCGATCCATCGACGCGCCATCGGTCTGCGTTCGCCCCCCGGCTGGGGTAGTCCCGTCATCACATCTCCTCGTTCGTACGTGGCGCCGACGGGGTCGACGACGTCGTGGACGCGGTCACTCGCTCGACGGCTTCGGCACGCCGCCATCGGGATCGAACGCCACGCGTCCCGGAGGTCTGCGCGCGGCATCGGCGGCCCCGGAGGGGTCGTGGGGGTGCGTGAACGCGGCGTTGCGTTCCTTCCCGCCTTCGTCGGGTTCCGACAGCCGCGTTCCGCCAGGAATGTAGTGGATTCCGCTTGTGTCAAGAAGAGTTTTCACGAATGAAAACAAACTTGTTCCTGTCTATGGACAAACTAAGTGGTCGAGTGGAGGCTGCTGCCCTCGAATCCACCGAAAGAGCGGGAGGGCGTCGGATGCACCGGCCCCGTGGAGCGGCCACCCCGCACCCGCCCGCTCCCGTGCGACGCGGACTCCGCGCCGCGCCCCCGGGAAGGACGACCATGCCTCGCCCCATCACGCTGTTCACCGGTCAATGGGCGGACCTGCCCTTCGAGCAGGTGTGCCGACTCGCCGCCGACTGGGGCTACGACGGCCTCGAAATCGCCTGCTGGGGCGATCACTTCGACGTCCGCAGAGCCCTCGCCGAGGAGGACTACGTGGACGGCCGGATGGCGATCCTGAACAAGTACGGGCTGCGGACGTGGGCCATATCCAACCACTTGGTGGGACAGGCGGTGTGCGACGCGATCATCGACGAGCGCCACCGCGCCATCCTGCCCACGCACGTGTGGGGCGACGGTTCGCCCGAGGGGGTGCGCCGCAGGGCCGCCCGAGAGATCCAGGACACCGCGCGAGCCGCCGCCCGACTGGGCGTCGAGACCGTGGTGGGATTCACCGGCTCGGCCATCTGGCACACCGTGGCGATGTTCCCCCCGGTATCCCCGCAGCAGATCGCGGAGGGCTTCACCGACTTCGCCGACCGCTGGAACCCGATCCTGGACACCTTCGACGAGACCGGCGTGCGGTTTGCCGCCGAAGTGCACCCGGGAGAACTCGCCTACGACTACTGGACGACGGCGCGCATGCTCGAGGCGGTCGACCACCGGCCCGCCCTCGGCCTGAACTGGGACCCCTCCCACCTGTTGTGGCAGGGACTGGACCCGATCGCCTTCATCGTCGACTTCCGCGACCGCCTCTACCACGTGGACTGCAAGGACACCCGGCTGCGCGACGGCGACGGCCGACGCGGTCGTCTGGGTTCCCACCTGCCGTGGGGAGACCTGCGCCGGAGTTGGGACTTCGTCTCCACCGGCCGCGGCGACGTGCCCTGGCAGGACTGCTTCCGGGCGCTCAACTCCGTCGGCTATTCCGGACCGATCTCGATCGAGTGGGAGGACGCCGGTATGGACCGTCTGATCGGAGCACCCGACGCGCTCGCGTTCGTACGCACGCTGGCCGCCATCCAACCGCCCGACACCTCGTTCGACGCCGCCTTCCGAACGAATCGCACACCGTGAGGGCACGACCGGCTCGGCCTCTCGCCCATGTCCTACGTCCGCAACCTGCGACTCGACCGGATCCGTGAGGACATCCGCACCTCCACCGACCCCGTCGGCACGATCGCCTACCGGTGGGGCGTCTCGCACCTCGGCCGCTTCGCCCACGAGTACCGCGATCGCTTCGCCGACTGCCTTCCTACACCGCAACCGGCAGGTCACCGGGCGTCCTCCCGCGTCTGCCACGCATGGCACCTGCCCGTGGACACCCGCTCAGGCGGGAACCGGCGCAACCCCGGGATACGGGCTGAGCATGGTGTCGAAGTAGCCCTCCGGGTCCGCCTCCAGGAAGGTCGACAGGTTTTCCAGGAAGGCGCGCAGCGGTGGCGTCGCGTTGTGCCGGTCCAGGTCTTCCTGCGAGCGCCAGACCTCGTACAGGAAGAAACGGCCGTCCTCGTGCTCGTGGAGGTGGCATTGCAGATTTCCGGGCTCTTGCCGGGTGGGTTCCACGAAGGAGGAGAGGATGCGCCGAACCTCGTCCGCGCGCTCCGGCCCGGGGCGAAGGAAACCGTAAAGGCACTCAGGTAAGCCGCCTCCGCCACCGTGCGTCCGCGACTGTCGCCCAGCGCGGGTCAACCTGCCGGGTGGGTCGGCGCCGCGGTTTGCGACCTGCTCGTGATGCTCCGCCTTCGCTGCTTCGGCGCTTCCTGTGGCCGCTCTTCCGCGCTGGTGGTCGGGTACAGGATGATGTGCGGGTGCATGAAGACCCGCCCGTACCGACGCCCGTCATCCTCGGCATCGACGACCTGCGACCGCTGCCGAGGGCCACGCGGATCGCCCGCACCAGCGGCGAGGGTATCCGGCTCCTGCGCGAGTACCGCGACCGCTTCATCGACGAACTCTGGCTCGACCACGATCTCGGCGGCGACGACACCATCCTGCCCGTGGTGACCCTCTTGGAAGAAGCCGCCTTCCACGGAAGCCCCTTCCGCATCGGAGCGGTCTTCGTTCACAGCGCCAACCCCATCGGCGCCGAAACCGTCGTCCGGGCGCTCACACGCTGGAACTACCGAGTCCGGCGGGCCACGGCTTAGGAATCGGGCTCTCCTGACCTTGCGCCGGCCCGAGAACCCGTTCGAGCCTCGCGATCGGCGCCGGGTGACCGGGCGGGTGCTCGTCGACAGCGCGCACGGTTGTCGGCGGAGTGGTCTCGGCGCGGTTGGCGTGTCCGCGCCGGTAGGCCGGTCAGGGCCGGTGGTTGCAGTCGAGGCAGTCGATGGGCGTGTCCGTGTAGACGGCGACCGCCACAGCCTGGGCCAGAGCCGGGGGACAGTGCCGCGGATCCGCAGCCAACGAGCGTGTCGACCACAGCGGCCCAACGTCGGTCGGAGCGGCGAAGACGGAGTGGCCCGCAGGCGGGCCGGCTCCGACGGGAGGTGCGCGGGACAACCGGGCAGGGCCTTGAGGCCGCCTGCCAAAGGTGTACGGCCCGACACCGGAGAGGACTTCGCCGCTCTGCGCCGCCGGGATCGCCACTGCCGCCGACTTCGGGCCGACCACCGGCGGTCAGTGGTGCGCGGTGCCGGCGAGTGCCTGTTCGGCGGCGGAGTCCTTGGGGCTGCGGGGGGTTTGGCTGCGGTAGGTGTGGCCGAGTTCCGGGCCGAGTGCGAAGTAGTGGCGGAAGTTGTAGACGAGGGGGCTCCAGGCGGCGGGGTCGATGTGGTCGGTGCCGGGAACGACGATGCGGGAGTCGGCGTGAACCTTGCGTACGACGGCCTCGACGATGACGAATCCCCCGGAGACGTCCGGCTCTACCCGCTCGGCGCGGGCCTCCAGTTGGATCGGGCATTCGGCGACGCGAGGCGGACGGACCAGGTGGGACGGTTCGGCGGTCAGGCCGGCCGCGCCGAACTTGTCCGGCTCGAAGCGGAAGCCCTCGGCCTTGGTGGCCGGCACCGGGTTGCGTCCCGTCAGCGGCGCCAGCCGCTCCACCGCCGGCCACTGGGCGGGGGCCGGCAGGTTGATCACCACGTCGGGTCGGATACCGAGGTTGCGCGCGGTCTGCCCCTCGCGGCCCAGTCCGAGTACGACGGTGCGTCCGAGTGCCCATGCGGAGGACATCGGGGCGAGGTTGAACGAGCCGTCCTGGTTCTCCGTCGACAGGAGTGTCACCGGGGTACCGAAGTACAGGATGCTCGGCTCGATCTCCAGGTGGGTGGCGGGTGTCCGTGGGGACGGGGCGCTGCGGGGTGCGATGTCCATGGTCGGCAACCTAGGGTCCGGTCGTTTCGGCGGCGGACGACGCGTCAAAGGTGACAATGGGCCGCCTGAACACCCGGCGTACACACGAGAGCCCCGATCCGGCTTCGGAGGCCGGGCTTCCGGCACCCACACGAGCGGGCTTCCGCCGTGCCCTCCTCGACGGCCGCGCCTGGTCGGCGACGGAACCCCGATCGCCCGCACGTTCGTCTCGGTTCGAATCCCGTGCAGCCGACCCCCGCCTTCGCCGCGGCGGGTCGGTCGATCCCTTGCGGTCGGCTGATCTTCGCCGCCATGTCACAGGTGGCCGCGCTGTCTTGTCTCGGGTAGCGAAGACAGATTCTCGCGTCGGGAAGGTGATGATCATGCGGGTGTTCCTGGCGGGCGGAACCGGCGTTCTGGGGAGGCGGCTGGTGCCACACACAGCTCGTGGCCCGCGGCCACCAGGTGACGGCCACGACCACGAGCGCGGCCAAGCTGCGCGAGTTGGCGCGGCAGGGCGCGGACGGCGTGGTGATGGACGGTTGGACGCGGTGTCGGTCGGCGAGGCGGTTGACGGCGATCTCCATGGCGCACGCCGGCAAGCCGGAGTGTCGAGACAAGGGTGCGGCGTCCTGGCGTAGGGGATGCTTCGGGCTCTTGAATGGTTAACGCATGTGCGTTAACGTCCGCGACATGGAAAATTCGGCGGCCACCCGGCTGTGCTTGATGACAACTGCGGAACGCATGTTCGCCGAGCGGGGCATCAACGCGGTCTCGGCACGGGAGATCGCCGTGGCGGCCGGGCAGCGCAATACGAATGCCGTCAAATACCACTTCGGGTCGCCCCAGGGCCTGGTCGACGCGATCTTCGAGTACCGCATGGGTCCGATCAACGCGCGCCGCACCGAACTGATCGCACTGTTCGACCGGCAGGGACGGGCACAGGATCCGTACGCCCTCGCCGAGGCATTCGTGTTGCCCCTCGCCGAACTGCTCGACCAACTGCGCGACAGCCCGTCGGAGGGCAGTTGGTACCTGCGGTTCTGCGTACAGGCCGCCTACACCGTGCACCCCGACGTCGTCACGTTCGCACTCGACGACCTCGGGCGCAGCCCGTGGACCACGGGGTTGAAGGAACTCAACACCCGCGCCCTGACCCTGTCCGGCGGCACGCTCCCGGACCGGCTCGCCCTGCGACGCTGGCAACACTTCGCCGGATTCGCCACGCGCGCGCTCGCCGAACGCGAGCTGCGCCAGAGCGTCGACTCCCACTACGCCCCGGGCACGACCGCGCTGTACGTGGCCGACCTGGTGGACGCCGGTGTCGGCATTCTCACCGCGCCGTGCCGCCCGGAAACCCTGGCACTGTCCGCATCGGAAACCCCTTTGGAACAGATCCGGAAACCCGGCGCCCCGTAGCAATCCCGCACACCCCGCAGGGGTGATTTCCTTCCGCGACCGGGGGATCGCCCTTCGTTCCCTCAGCGCGATCCCCCACCCACCGGAGCAGAGTCGCCCGCCGGCCATGCCCGCGCGCCGCCGCGGCCGCCGCCCCCCGCCCGGCGCGCCACCTCGACCTGCCCTGAGCCACGTCACGCCGCGCCACCACGTCGTCCGAAGGAGGCCCTCGTGGCAGTCAGCCCATCCCCGACACCCGCACCGGAACCCGAACTGGAACAGGCAACTTCGGTCCCCGTGTCACCCACTCCGCCGTACAGCCGGGGCCCGGCTCGCGGCCGGGCCCGCCGTCGTGATGGCACGCGACATCGCCCGCGCCGACGCGCGCACCGGCCGCATCGTCTACGCGGACGCCGCCTTCGAGCACGCCTTCGCGATCGCGGCGGTCGTCGGCCTGGTCGGCGTCCTGGTGGCCGTACTCATGCGCCACGGACGCACCCCGGCCACCGGCGGTGCGACCTCCGGAGCGTGATCGCACCGACCGACTCCCCGCGTCCACCGCGCGTGACCGTGCCCACTGTCTCCACCAACCCCTGTTCCCACCAACTCCTGCTTCCCACCGATCCCTGTTCCCACCAACCCTGTTCCCATCAACCCCTGTTCCCATCGATCCCTGTTTCCGCCTCACTCCTGGAGGTTCCCGCCGTGACCACTGCTCCCGAGAACACGCGCCGCCCGGTGTTCGACAACGGCCTATCCGCCGTGCCCGTGCGCGAACTCTGCCCCACCGGCGACTACCGGCCCACCGCCCCGTACGAACTGTTCGAACTGGCGCCGTGCAGCCCCACCATCGGCGCGGAGATCGCCGGCATCGACCTCGCCCGGCCGCTCGGCCCGGAACTGCACGCCGAACTGCACCGAGCCCTGCTCGAATGGAAGGTCCTGTTCTTTCGCGACCAGAACCTCACGGCACCCCAACACCGTGACCTCGCCCGGCTCTGGGGCACACCGGAGGTCCACCCCTTCCTGCCCAAGGCGGACGACATCCCCGAGGTCGTCCGGCTCTCCCGGGGCGCCGACTCGCCGGCGGTCGAAAACGTGTGGCACTCGGACGCGTCGTTCGAGACCACACCCCCGATGGGCTCGATCCTGCGCGCCGTACACGTCCCCGCCGTCGGCGGCGACACGCTGTGGTCGGACATGGCAGCGGCCTACGACGGCCTGCCGGAGGCGACGAAGACCCGCATGGACGGGCTGACGGCCGTCCACGACTTCACCCAGACCTTCGGCAGCGCCCTCGAACCCGAGGAACTGGCCCGGCAGCAGCAGAAGTACCCCGCAGTCTCCCACCCCGTTGTCCGCACCCACCCGGAGACCGGCCGCCGACTCCTCTACGTCAACCGCATCTTCACCCACCACATCGAGGGCCTGCCGGACGACGAGAGCCGCGAACTGCTGGCATTCCTCTACGACCAGGCCCGCCACCCCGAATACCAGTGCAGGCTGCGCTGGCGCCCCGGCACGATCGCGTTCTGGGACAACCGCGCGACACAGCACTACGCGAGCGCCGACTACTACCCACACGAGCGAATCATGGAACGCGTGACCATCCTTGGCGACCGACCGCGCTGACCCGGCCCGCCGATTCTCCGAGCGCTCTGCGGCCTCCGGGCGCAGGCGGTTCCGATGCCGTCGCACCTGCCCGCCGCATGCGCGGCATCGCCCCGACCCGGCCTCGGGTCGGGGCGGGCGAGCCGTTCGATCAAGCCTCCACCGGGTCCCGATCGCAAACCCGTACGTCGCGCGCCCTCACGTGCGGCTTTTGCCGCAACCGGACATCTCCTGGGGTCGTCCCCGAGGGTGACCGGTCACGCCGGGTCCGAGGAGGGCACGACATGTCCATCGCCTTATCCACCCGCACCCTGCTCGTCTGCTCGGCCGCCCTCGTGCTCGGCCTGTAAGTCTCGACCACCCACCGAAGGAAGCTCCTGCCGACAAGACGCGACCGACCCGGGCCAAGGACGGATCGTCCGTCGAAGAACCGCGCGGACCCAGGCCCACGAAGTGGCTCGGTCCCGAGGACCCGCCGCCGCCGGCATTGGGCACCGAATTCGTCCTGCCCAACCTCGCCCGCGTATCGGTGACCCAGGTCGCAACACCCGGCGACGTCCCCGCGCCCGCCGGATCGCGGCGCGGCGACGTCCACGTCCGGCTCGGTCACGACGGCGCGAAGCCGCTGACCCTGGACGGTCAGGTTCACGTGAGCGTGGTGCGTCACGACGACAACGCCGTACACATGGCACAGGTCGACCCGCCGCTCCCCGACCGGACCCTGGCCCCCTCGTTCAACGGGCAGCTGACGAGCAAGGAAACCAAGAACGCCGTGATCGGCTTCGCACTGGAGGAATCCGCCTTCGCCGCGGGCTTCGAGGTGTGGGTGACGGTCGATCAGCCAGGCCGAGCCGCGCCCTACCCGGTCTAATTCCTGTACATCCCGAGCGCCGGCTGACCCCCGGGCCACAGGATTGCCGTGGTCGCCCCGGCCCCGCGTAGCACCATGCGATTGCCCACGCCGGCAAGGTGCTCCGCCGCCGCAGTGCCACCGCGCACGCCGTTCCGAGCACCGCCCGGTCGCCGAAGTGGCAGGCGTCGTCGAACCACACGACCCGGTCTTACAGGTCGGCCGCGTTCCCGGCGACATCCACCACGAACGGCAGGGTGATCAGCGCGTCCACATCCCAGGGGAACGCCCGCCCCCGCCGCCGGACCCACCACCACACCGGCAGCGCCGGCACCGCGACCGGGTACAAGACGGCCCGCATGCCCATGGCCTTGTCGGCGAACCGTGCCCACGATGGGGCCGCGGCCGTTGTGGTGTCAGTTCAGGTCGAGTGGTGTGTCGGCCGCGATGTGGGTGAGCTTGGCGGGGTTCCGGACGAAGTAGATGTCGGTGACGAGGCCGTCGTCGAGACGGATCGCCATGATGCTGTCGATCTCGCCGTCGACGCGCAGGAGGAGCGCCGGATCGCCGTTGACGGTGGTGGGCTCGCCGGTGAGCGTGCCTTCCTTGTCGCCGAGGGCGGCGAGAAGGAGGCGGACCACCTTCGTGAGGCCGATGACGGGCCGTAGCGCGGCGCTCCTGACGCCGCCGCCGTCGCTGATCAGGACGACGTCGGGGGCGAGCACGTCGAGCACGCCCTGCAGGTCGCCGGTCTCCACGGCGTGTTGGAACGAGGCGATGGCGGCCTTGGCCTGGCGTGGTGAGACCACCTGGCGAGGGCGGCGGGCGTCGACGTGCTTGCGGGAGCGGTGGGCGATCTGGCGGACGGTGGCCGGGGTCTTGCCGACCGCCTCCGCGATCTCGTCGTAGTCGACGTCGAAGACTTCGCGCAGGACGAACACGGCCCGCTCGGTGGGCGAGAGGGTCTCCAGGACGAGCATCACGGCCATGGACAGGCTCTCGGCGAGCTCGACGTTCTCGGCGACGTCCGGCGAGGTGAGCAGCGGCTCGGGCAGCCACGGGCCGACGTAGGTCTCCTTGCGGCGCCGCAGGGTGCGCAGCCGGTCGAGGGCTCGCCGGCTCGTGACGCGGACGAGGTAGGCGCGCTGGTCGCGGACCTGCTCCAGATCGACCTCGGCCCAACGCAGCCAGGTCTCCTGCAGGACGTCCTCGGCGTCGGCCGCCGAGCCGAGGATTTCGTAGGCCACGGTGAAGAGCAGATTGCGGTGGGCGACGAAGGCATCGGTCGCCGGGTCCGCGGTGTGGTCGCGCATCCTCGAATCCTTCCATTCCCTTTCATGGCGGCCGGTCCCGGGGTTCCGGGTATGCGGGCGGACGGCGGGCGGGCGCCGCCCGCCGCGCTTGGTCATGGTCCCTGTTCCGTTCGTTCGCTTCGTTCGCTTGGGGTTTCGCACACAAGGCGCCGGACGGAGGGAACGTGTGACACGGTGTGGCCCGGATCACATTCGACGGCGAGTCGGGGCGCGTCGGACGGAAATCGCGCATGTACGTCCGGTACCTCGCCGCGTGGCGGCGCTGCCCCTGACGGTCGGCTCGATCCGACCACCGGACCGTTTCGGGAGGTCGGCGCGGGCACCGGCTGCACGCCTGCCTCCCGTGCGCGGCTGCGGTGAGACGATTGCCGATGTGACGACGAGAACGGCTGACATCGAGAAGGCGGCCGCTGTGCTGCGTGATGGGGGCCTGGTGGCCCTCCCGACCGAGACCGTCTACGGTCTGGGCGCCGACGCCGAGAACCCCGCCGCCCTTGCGCGTGTCTTCCAGGCCAAGGGGCGCCCACCCTCCCATCCACTGATCGTGCACATCGCGGGCGCGGAGCGGTTGGGCGACTGGGTCCGGGAAGTGCCCGCGACGGCCCGCCTGTTGGCCGCGCGTTTTTGGCCGGGTCCCCTCACGCTGGTCCTGCGGCGGGGCGGGCGGGTGTCTCCGGCGGCGACCGGCGGCCTGGAGACGGTGGCCGTGCGCGTGCCCGATCATCCCGTCGCGCTCGCGCTGCTCTCGGCCTTCGGCGGAGGTGTCGCGGCGCCGTCCGCCAACCGCTTCGGTGCGGTCAGCCCCACGACGGCGGACCACGTCCGCGCGGAGCTCGGCGATGCCGTCGACTTCGTGCTGGACGGCGGCCCCTGCCTCGTCGGCGTCGAGTCCACCATCGTCGACGCCACCGGCGACGTTCCGAGCATCCTTCGGCCCGGTGGGGTGACGCGCGAGGATCTCGAAGCCGTGCTGGGACGCTCGCTCGAGGTCGACTCCACAGGCCGCACGCCGGTGCCGGGTCGGCATCCCTCGCACTACGCGCCTCGCGCGCGGGTGATCCTGGTCGGGCCCGAAAACGTGGTCGCCGAAGCGGAACTCGCGCAGGAGTCGGGGCAGCGGGTGGGCGTGCTCGTCCCCTCCTCCCGCGCCGGCGCTCCGGTGAAGGCGCACACGGTGATGGCCGTTCCCGAATCGCCGGCCGCCTACGCGCGGGGGCTGTACGGGATTCTGCGCGAATTCGATCGGCGCGGGTGCGACGTCGTCGTCGTGTCCCTACCCGCGGACGAGGGGCTGGGACTGGCGATCGCCAACCGACTGCGCCGCGCGGCAGGGCCCAGACCCTCCCGGTGACCGGCGACGATGCCGTCCGGGGGCGGCTCGGGCAGGGGCACGTCCGGCATCACGTCGCTGCGATGGGCCACCACCCGCGCCGCCCCTACCGTCTCCGCGGCGATCGTCCGCGACGGCTTCCGTTCCGCGAACCGTCCTGCCCGGCCCTCGTGTTCGCCGGTGATGGCCGCGGCGGCCGGCTCGCCCCGTCCCCCGCCGCACCGCGGCGACCCGTTGGACAAGGGACGAAAGACCTGCTTCTACGATGGACCGATGGCAGCGATCAAGCAGTTCCAAGTCACCTTCGACTGCGCGGAACCCGAGCGCCTCGCTCGTTTCTGGTGCGAGGTGCTGGGGTATGTCGTACCGCCACCGCCGGCGGGGTTCGCCACTTGGGACGAGTACAAGCTCTCACTACCTCCCGAGCAGCAGGACGCGTGGTTCGCCTGCATCGATCCCTCGGGCGTGGGGCCGCGGCTGTACTTCCAGCGCGTCCCCGAAGGGAAGGCCGCCAAGAACCGGGTGCATCTCGACGTGCGGGTCGGCACCGGACTCGTGGGTGAAGAGCGCCTGGCCGTACTCGAGGCCGAGTGCGCACGACTGGTCCCGCTTGGTGCGGTACACGTGCAAACGCTGTATGACGGCACTGATTCGTGCATCCCGATGCAGGACATCGAGGGCAACGAGTTCTGTATCGACTGAGTGGCCGCGATCGCCACACCCTCGAGTGGCAGACAATGCCACACCGTCGCGGATCGACTGGTGCGGTTCGCCGTCATGAGGCGCTCGGGACCGCGGCGCCGGCGGTGGGCACGGGTAGTGCGCGGTGTTGTCGGGCGATGTGCTCCGGGTCCCGGCCGGGGCGCGGGATCGAGGCGAGCAGCAGTCGGGTGTAGGGGTCGGCGGGCGCGGTGAGCAGGTCGCCGACGGGTCGGTGCTCCACGGTGCGGCCGCGATGCAGCACGAGGGCCTCGTCGCACAGGTAGCCCACCACGGCCAGGTCGTGGCTGACGAAGATCAGCCCGATGCCGGTGTCCCGGCTGATGTCGGCGAGCAGATTGAGGACCTGCGCCCGGACCGAGACGTCCAGCGCCGAGACCGCCTCGTCCAGGACCAGCAGCGCGGGCTCCACCGCCGGCGCCCGGGCGATGGCCGTGCGTTGACGCCGGCCGCCGGAGAGTCCGCGCGGTCGGGTCGCCGCCTCCCGGGGGCCGAGGCCGACCTGGGCCGGCAGTTCGCCGATCCGCGCGCTGTGGGCGGCGCGGTGTCCTGTTCGACATCGCCCGCCTGGCCCCGGTCCCGGGCGACCCGGACGCGGAGTTCGCCGGCGCCACCTTCGACCCCGAAGGCCGGATCCTATACGTCAACATCCAGTCCAAGGTCGGCTGCACCATCGCACTGCGCGGTCCGGGCCTATAGTTCCGCTCGCCGGTGTCGAGGCGTTGCCTGTCGGGTGACGGGCGTGGTCGAACGCGCCCACTCGTTCGGGGGGTTGCTCCGTTGAACGCGGTTCGTGCAGGCGGTGGTCCGCGCACCCCCATCGTTGGTTCACCGGGTCGACATTCCACCGCGGGAGCGTGTACGGCGTCGGACCGGAGGGTGTTCGAGAAGCCCCGGTCGTGGGCGCGCGGGCCGGCGCGCGGGGACGGCCGGCTCCGGGAAGTGCCGGCTCCCGGTCACGGTCGGATCGACCGTGACCGGGGGCCGTTCCGGAAGCCGGCCGCCGGGGCTGTGCCGGGATGAGTGGGGATCAGGTGCAGGTGAGCCTGGGGTTTGCCCAGTCCGCGTGGTCGTAGTCGATGCCGTTGCCGCCATCGGTGACGGCGAGGGTCAGCGTGCGGCCTCCGGTCAGGTCGGCGGTGAGTGCCCTGGCCGGGTCCGACGTGGTCAGCACGCCGCTGTCCGCGACCTTGATGTCGTCGCGGTAGATCCGGAACGTGACCGACCCGGTCCGGGTGCTCTCGTCGTCGACGCCGACGTCCACTGTCAGACGGGTGCAGCGGGCGCCGAGGTGGTAGGTGAGGGTGCCGGGGGCGTGCGCGCCGAGGCCCTTGGCGTAGACGGTGCCGTTGATGGTCAGCGCCCGGCCGTCGCCGGCTGCCCGTTCACCGTTGCTGCGGTCCTTCTCCACCGGGCCCCAGCCGTTGAGCATGCCCGTCCAGGGGATGTTGGACAGGTGCGAGGTGCCGGCGGGGGGAACGGGCGCCGGGCCGGGGGTGATTCGGTAGACGACGGTGGCGTGGGAGGGTACGGAGGCGCTGATGGTGCCGGTGGTGTTGGTGGAGGCGACCTTGGTCCACAGATCCTTGAGCCGATAAGGGCTGCGGTTGGCGATGCCCAGGGCGTCCGTGGTGGTGGAGATGGTGGCGGTGCCGCCGGTCTCGTTGGTCAGCGACACGGCGCGGTCGCCGTTGGCCAACTCCTTGACCATGACCACGAGGCCGCCGTTGTTGGCGACGACGGTGCCTTGCTTGCCCAGGGGGTCCTGGTCGACGGCGATCACGTCGGGGTTGGACAGGATCGAGAAGGTTTCCGCGCTCGCCGTGCGCAGATCGGTCCCGATCAGCAGCGGCGCGGACATCATCGACCACAGGGTGAAGTGGGTGCGGTACTCGGCGGCGGTCATGCCGCCGTTGCCGACCTCCAGCATGTCCGGGTCGTTCCAGTGGCCCGGGCCGGCGTAGGGGGCGAGGGGTTGGTTGCGGTGGGCGATGTTGATCATCGAGAACCAGTTGTCCGAGATGTCGCCCGTGGTGCGCCACAGGTGACCGATCGGGGCGGCCCACTCCCAAGCCTTGCTCTCGCCCCAGTCGCAGAGGGAGAAGACGATGGGGCGGCCGGTGGCGTGCAGGGCGTTCGCCATGTCGGTGTAGCGCTTCCTGGCGTCCACGCCCTGGTTGTTGCAGTTGTCGTACTTGAGGTAGTCGACGCCGAAGGAGGCGAACAGGTTCGCGTCCTGGCGCTCGTGACCGAGGGCGCCGGGGAATCCGGCGGCGTCGCAGGTCTTGGTGCCGGCGCTGGTGTAGATGCCGAATTTGAGGCCCTTGTCGTGGACGTAGTCGGCGACGGCCTTGATGCCGTGGGGGAAGCGGACCGGATCGGCGACCAGGTTGCCCGCCGCGTCCCGGTTGGGGAGGGCCCAGCAGTCGTCGAGGTTGACGTACTGGTAACCGGCGGCCTTGAGGCCCTGGGACACGAAGAGGTCGGCGATGCCCTTGACCATGGCCTCGTTGAAGTCGGACCGGCAGTGGGTCGAGTTCCAGTTGTTGAACCCCATCGGGGGTACCACGGCTTGGCCGTCGGGTGCGGCGGCGGCCGTCGGGGCGGCGACGACGGATGCGCCGGCCAGGGCGGCCGCGCCCATCGTCGGGGCCAGGAGCGGCAGGGCGGTGAGGATCGCCGCGAGGCGGCGGGTGAGGGTGGTTCGTACCTTGTGCACGGACGGCTCCAGAGCTCGGGGATTCGAATGAGCACAGGTGCTGATTGGTGCGATGGGTACTTACGGCCCGTGGAAATCATCGTGATCGAACGTATTTCAACGGGAATTGACATCCCATCGGTGGGGAGTTGGGCGTGTCAAGGGATGGACCGGAGCAATACGCGTCACTTGTCGCGGTGTTCGGGGTGTTGTGATGTTGATATGTGTCGGGTTGTTCGGGCGACCGTAGTGCCCGGCGAGCGCCCGGCGATCCCTCGGCGGAACTGCTTGACCGCGCCCGCCGGTTTCCGTGTGGGCAGGCCGATGGCCCGTTCGCCGTCGCGGTGTTGCCGGATGACGACGGCGACGCCCCCAAGGGAGCCTCGTTCCGGCGCAGTCCGGTCCCTCCGGTGCGTTCCCATGTGTCGACGGCGGGTCGATACTCGAGGAGTCCGTACGCTCACCGACCGAGGAGAGCCCGTGCGCAAACACCGCAGGAACGACGGCGACCACACCGATGCGACTCCACGCGATCTGCCGGGCGGGCCCGAACTCGCCTCCCGTGCGAGCGCCCTGACCAAGACGTTCGGAGCCGACGACACACGGGTCGTGGCCGTGGACGCGGTCGACATCGGCATCGAACGGGGTTGCTTCACCGCCATCATGGGGCCGTCGGGCTCGGGCAAGTCGACCCTGATGCACTGTCTGGCCGGCCTCGACTCGGTGACCAGTGGTCACATCTGGGTCGGGGACACCGAGATCACCGCGCTCAAGGACAAGGATCTCACCCGACTGCGCCGGGACAAGATCGGTTTCATCTTCCAGACCTTCAACCTGCTTCCCTTCCTCACCGCGATGGAGAACATCGTGTTGCCGATGTCCATCGCCCACCACCAGCCGGACCGGGCCTGGCTCGACCAGGTGGTGGCGACCCTGGAGATCGGTGACAGGCTGCGCCATCGTCCATCGGAGATGTCCGGCGGGCAACAGCAACGGGTCGCGTGTGCCCGGGCGTTCGCGTCCCGCCCCGAGCTCATCTTCGCCGACGAGCCGACCGGCAACCTGGATTCGCACGCGGGTGCCGAGGTGCTGGGCGTACTCCGCCGCAGCGTCGACGAGCTGCGCCAGACCGTGGTCATGGTCACCCACGATCTGGTCGCCGCCTCCTACGCGGACCGCGTCGTCTTTCTCGGCGACGGCCACATCGTCGACGAGATGAGCACGCCGACCCACGAGCGGGTCCTCGAACGCATGAAGCGCTTCGACGCCACCAAGCGCACCACCTGACCCGGAGCCGGGCGGGAGCGGTAGGGGATGGCGATCCGGCCGCTTCGCACGGACGGGCGGCTCGCGGGGCCCGGAGAGTTTCGATGGTGCCGCCACCGCCGGGTCTCCACGCGCCGCACGGGGTGCGGTGTGCGGGTGGCGGTGACGTCAGGGTGTCGTGGTGCGCTCCGGGCTGCCCGGTGTCGGGTCGACGATCGCTCCGGGTGTGATCGCGGAGGCGGCGACGGGGAGGTGGGGCGTGCGGGTGTCTTCGAGTGCGTCGAGTTCGGCAAGCCATCGGGTGGAGAGTTCGTCGATGGCGGGCAGGCTGGGGTCGGCGACGACGGCCAGGTGCGCGGTTCCGGCGTATTCGGCCAGGCAGATCGACAGGCGGTGTCCCGCGGGCAGGAACATCAGCGGCAGCAGGGTGTGGATGCTGTGGCCGTGGAGTTCGAGGGGCCGTGCGGGACCGGGGACATGGGTGGCCACCACGGTGGTGCGCCGCGGATGCAGGACGCGGGCCAGGGCCCGACCGTGCCAACGAGTGGGCAGGGTATCGAAGAGGACGTCCGCGTCGGGATCGTAGCGGCCGGTCCGGATGTTCGCGGTGGCCAGGTGCGTGGCGGCCAGTCGCTCGGCCGCGGTGGGCACTCGGCACGGCAGGACGACGGGGACGCCGCGGTGGAAGTTGCCCACCGCGGTGCTCGTGTCCTCGCGCCGGCTGTCGAGGGGGACCATCGCCCTCACGGTGCCTGTGGCGTCGTCGGGCAGCCAGGGTCGCAGGGCACCGGCGAGGGCTGCCAGATACACGTCATTGAGGCTGGTGCCGCCGGCGCGCGCGATCGCCTTCATACGAGGCAGCGGCGTGTGGGCCCATCGGCGTAGCGGCGGGCCGGTCGGGGCTTGGACACGCGCCGGGCCGAGGTCGATCGCGTGCGCGGGCAGCGCGATGTCGATCGCGGCGCGCAGCAGGGCGCGCACGCGGCCGGGCGTCCAGGTGCGTGGTGGCCTGGGGGGTGTGCGGCGGCGCGGGAGGCCGGATTCCCCCAGCGCGGCGAGCATGACCCCGATCAGGGACATGCCGTCCATGAGGCCGTGGTGGGCGCGAAGGAGCAGAGCGAACTCGTTGTCACGGTGGCCGTGGAGCAACGTCATGCCCCAGGTGACGTCCGCGAGGGGTCGGGCGCACACGCGCTCGATCGCCGCGTGCAGCGCGACGTCGCCGCCGCGGGTGGGCAGCGCGACCTCCTCGAGGTGATCGGCGGGCGCGGCCGGACCGCGCGTGTTCGCGCCGGGCGCGCGGGCTCGGTCGCGCAGCGGTGGGTGGGCCGCGCGGGCCAAGTCGATCAGCGCGTGCAGTTCGACCGTCGAGGGCGCGGGGCCGGTGATCACTGCCACGCCACCGATCTCCATGCTCGAGTGGGGGTGCGCCGCCGCGTAGTCGAACCAGCGTTCGCCTGCCGCGGCCGCGGCGTCATGTCCGTGCACGGTGTTCTCCGTCGGATGTCGTTCGCATGACGAGAGGGCGGACGCGTGGGCGCAGGTGGACGGGGCGTGGCACGTCTGCGGCTCCCGCATCGTCGGCGCGCCGGCACGGCCGGATTCCGGTCACGTGCACGGTCCCGGCTTCTCGGGGTGTGTGGTGGGTTTCGCGGTGCCCCGGGCAGGTATGGCCGCGCGCGGGCGTGTTCGTGGTCACCGTGCGCCCACCGGGGCCGTCGTCGGGGCCTCGGATGATGGGGGTCGGTGGTCGGGGATCGCGGCGGCGACCTCGCGTACCAGTTCCCAGGCGTTGCGTACGGAACTCTGCGATGCCAGACGCGAACCCAGGGCCGCGCGCAGGACGTAGCGGCCGTCGACGGTGGTGGGCGTCACCAGGAGTCGGTGGGTGGCGTCCAGGTCGGTGCGCAGGCGTTCGGTGCGCGCGTTGTCGCCGACGAGGCGAAAGCACACCAGTCCGAGGGTGTGCGAGACGAGTTCGAAGCCGGGGGTTTCCCGGACCGAATCGGCGAACAGGTCGGCGAGCAGCAGCTGTTCGCGGATGTGCGTGCGCAGGCCGTCGATGCCGTGGGTGCGCAGGACGAACCACAGTTTCAGGGCGCGGAAGGGGTGCATGAGTGGCACCTGCCAGTCCCGGAAGTCGGTGACCTCGCCCGAGTCGCTGGCCCGGTTCCGCAGGAAATCCGGGCGGATGTCCATGGCGGCGGTGAGGCTGTGCCGGTCGGCCACCCACATGGCGTCGCAAGGCGGCCCCGTCAACAACCACTTGTGGCAGTTCACGGCGTAGGAGTCGGCGTGTTCGACGCCGTCGTTGATCCAGCGGTTCTCCGGGCAGACGGCCGCCGATCCGGCGTAGGCGGCGTCCACGTGCAGCCACGCGCCGAATTCCCGGCACACCGCGGCGACGGCGGCGAGCGGGTCGATGGCGCAGGTGCCCGTGGTGCCGACGGAGGCGACCACGATCGCGGGAACGATGCCCGCGGCGCGGTCGGCCGTCAGTTGCTCGCGCAGGGCGCGAGGGTCCATCGCGCACGTGCCGGCCGTGGTGGCGATCAGGCTCGGTTCGCCCAGGCCGGCGATGCGCGAGGCTTTCGGGACGCAGGAGTTCGCCTGGTCGGTGCAGTACAGGCGATAGCGACCCTCGGTGCCGTGCTCGCGCCAACGCCCGCCCGAGGCCCGGTACAGGGCGGCGACCACGGCCACCAGGACCGCCGAGGACGCGGAGTCCTGGAGGACCCCGCCGCCGTCCCCGCCGCTGAGGAACCGCTCCGGCAGGCCCAGCGCGACCGCGAGGTGGTCCAGGACCGCCTCCTCGAGTTCGGTGGCGGCCGGGCCCGTCGACCACATCATGTGCTGGACCGCCAGACCCGATGCCAAGAGCTCGCCGACCACCGACGCGGGGCTGGTCTGCGTGGGGTAGTAGCCCAGGAACGACGGGTGTTGCCAGTGCACGAGGCCGGGCATCACCACACGCCGCACATCGGCGAGCACGTCCTGGATCGGCTCGCCCCGCACCGGCACGCCGTCGGGCAACATCGCCCGCACGTCCCCGGGGCGAAGCTCCGGCGTCACCGGCAGGCGTTCCTCGCGCAGGTCCTCCCAATAGTCCTCGAGGATCTCGGCGACCATGCCGATCGCGCCGCGAAACGAATCATCCATGGGAATTTGTGACATGACGGGTAACGTACCGCACAAATCTACTGAAACGGCCCATATGACAAGCGAATCCGTGCTGTGGCTGGCTCCTCCGCACCAACTGCCCCATGACCTCGCGACCCTGCACGCGGCCGCGAACCGACCTGATCGTCACCACACGCCCCCAGGCCACGGACGCGTCCGCGAACGCAAGCCTCGCGAAGCCGTGTTCGACGAATACTTCGCCGTCGCCCGGTGCGCGTGTGCCCCCGCGCCCCTGTTGATCGACGCCCTCGACGACACCCTCGCCAAAGTGCGCGCCCTGTCCCGGAACCCGGACGGGACCCCGACGGAGCCCGACCTCGAACTCGCCGCGCATGCCGCCGGGCTGACCCCCCGAAGCGACCCCCACGAACTCCGGACGCACGCCACGGTCCGCGAACGCTGGATCCAGGGACACCGACTGTTCTTTGCCCTCACCCAGGCGACCATCGTCGCCCTGCGACACGCCCTCCACGCTCCCTCGCCCGCCGGATCCGCCGTCGGCCTGGACAGCGCCGCGCACTTCCTGCGCGCCGGCGCGTCCGCCCTGCGTGTCACCGCGAGCTTCGGCGTCGACGACTACCACGACATCGTCCGGCCCTCGATGGCCCCACCGCACGTTCCCCGAACGGGATTCTCCGGCCTGTGGTCGGCCGATCACCGCGTCCTGGTGTGGAGCCTGCGCGAGTGGGGCCGGGTCGCGCCGGCGAAGTCCTCCACCCTGCGACCCGCCCATCGACGCCTGGTCGAGGTCCTGACGGACGTCCACCACGCCCACGTCGGGGTCTGTTCGCGCTTCGTGGGCTCCGGCCCCTCCCTGCTCCGCGGCGCGGAACCGGGGGTACAGGCGCTGGAACGCCTGTGCCGGCGGCGCCGCGCCGACCTGGACGCCGCGCCCGCCGGCAAACCGGTCCGACTTCCCGACGCCAGGGACGCAACGCTCACTCGTCACCACTGAATGCCACCCGCTCGGGCGCCCCCGGACTCGCTCCGCCGACCGCACGCGGTCGGCGGGATCATCATCGGACGGACGGACGGGGACGCGGGTCCGGCCGCCGCGGCGTCGCCGACCCGTGCGGGCCGGGCGGCCCGACACCCGGCGGCTGTGCGGCTACCGCCTCGGATCGGCGGCGGTTTCGAGCAGGGTCTGCGCGGCGGAGAGCGCGGCCTGGGCCGCGTGTGGGTCCGCCAGATGGTCGGCCACCACGGTGGCGCCTTCCAGAAGAATGAGCAACTGCCGGGCCAGCGCTTCGGGTTGCGAGGCGTTCGCGGCTTCCGCGATCGACGTCAGGAGCTCGAGGTAGCGGGTCAGGTGGCGGGTGGCGATGGGAGCCGCAGGGGCGGCGTGTCGCTGCGCCGCGGCGTTCAGGATGGCGCAGCCGCGGAAGCCCGGGGTGGCGTACCAGGTACCCAACGCGTCGAACACGGCCGCCAATCGGGCGGCGGGGTCGTCGCCGGCAGCGGAGGCGGCGGCGGTGATCCATGCGAGGACGCGGTCGGAGCGGACTTCCAGGACGGCCTGGACGAGCCCGTCCTTGGAGCCGAAGTGGCGGTAGAGGGTCTCCTTGGAGATGCCCGTCCGAGCGCAGAGCTCGGCGATGCCGATGCCGTCGAGACCACGCTCGTAGAGCAGTGTGGTGGCGGAGTCGACGATCGCGTCGCGTGTGCGGGTGGGGTCGAGGGTCGCACCCTTGGGAACCGGCATGCACATGATAGTACCGATCGGTTCGATGTTCTGCTAGCTTGCGGCGTCGGACATCGAACCGATCGTTTCCATCTCGGGAGGCAGACGTGGGCAGAGATCCGATCGCGGACGACCACGCAGTCGGGCTCCGGCCTCCGGCGGCGACTGTGCCGGTGGCCTTCGAGAGCTCCGGCGTACCGCTGCTGGGCGTCCTGCACCTGCCCGGCGGACCGGGACCGCACCCGGTTGTCGTGCTCTTGCACGGATTTCCGGGCAACGAGCGGAACTTCGACCTCGCACACGCGCTGAGCCGGGCCGGATACGCCGCGCTGGTCTTCCACTACCGCGGATCGTGGGGTGTCGAAGGCTCCTGGTCGTGGGGCAATGTCCTGGAGGATTCCGCCCGGGTCGTCGGCGCGGTGCGGGAACCGCGGTTCGTGAACGCGCATCGGCTCGACGAGAACCGCCTCGCGGTCCTCGGGCACAGCCTGGGGGGTTTCGCCGCGCTGCGCACCGCCGCCGCGGATCCGGGTGTCGCGGCGGCGGGCTCCTTCGCCGGGTTCGACCTCGGTGTGGCAGGGCGGGCGGCGCGCACCGACGCGGCGGTGCGCGAGTCCCTCGTCCGCGCATTCGGGGAGTCGCTTTCGCCCCTGCGCGGGACGAGCGGCGAGGAACTCGTCGCGGAGATGGAAGCGGCCGGTCCGGCCTGGGAGTTGGCCCGGCTCGCCCAGCGACTCGCCCACCGTCCGGTGCTGCTGGTCGCGGGCACGAGGGACGACGTCTCACCCCCGGAGACGCACCACTACCCGCTCGTGGCGGCCTACGAGTCCCGGCTCGACCGGCTGCGCCACACGGTATGGCCCACCGACCACGCCCTGGCGGATCACCGAATCGCCCTGGCGCGTACGGTGATCGGGTTCCTCGACCGGGATCTCGGGCCGGCCCGGTGATCGCCACGTCGCTGCGCCTCGCGCTCGGTACGGCGGTCGCGCTCGGCTTCGCGCGCTTCGGGTACGGCCTGGTCCTCCCGGCCATGCGGGCCGACCTGGGATGGAGCCTCGGGAAGGCCGGATTGCCGACCACCGCGAACGGCGTCGGCTATCTGGGAGGCGCGGGAGTCGCCGCGGCGCTCGCGCGGCGGTGCGGCACCACGTGTACCTTCCGGGCAGGCATGATCGTGTGCGCCGTTTCCCTGGCGCTGACTGCCGCCGATGTGGGTTTCGCCGGGATGGCCGCGGCGCGGGTTTCGGCCGGGTTCGCCGGCGCGCTGGTGTTCATCACGGGCGGTGTGATCGCCTCGCGGACCGCCGAGCGGACCGGGTCTTCGCTCCCCATCACCGTCTACTTCGCGGGCGCGGGACTGGGCATCGCCTTGAGCGGGGCCCTGCTGCCGCCGCTGTTGGCCGGGTCGCCCGCGAGGTGGCCCGTGGCGTGGATCGCGCTCGCCGCGGCCTCGGCCCTGGCCACGGCGGTCGGTTGGGGTGCCGCCCGCAGCGCGGACTCGCCCGCCGAACGAGGCGACGCCCGAAGCGGATGCCCGATCGCGGGCCTGGGGCGGCCCGCCGTGGCCTACCTGCTCTTCGCGGCCGGCTACATCGCTTACATCACGTTCCTGTCCGCGGCACTCGAGGAGCGCCACACGGGGACGGGGCAGGTGGCTTCGATCTGGGTGGTGCTGGGCTCGGCCGTCGTCATCGCCCCTTGGGTCTGGAGGCGGGCGTTCAACACATGGCCGCCCGAGCGCACGCTCGCCGTGCTCCTCGCCGTGCTCGCGGCGTCCGCTTGCCTGGCGCTGATCCGGCCGCCGGAGCCCGCGGGTCTCGCGGTGCTCGTGCTCTCGGCCGCGATGTACGGGCTCACTTTCATGGCGGTGCCGGCGTCGGTGACGGCGCTGATCCGAACCAACGTGCCGCCGCCCCACTGGTCGCGCACGCTCGGCGCGTTCACCGCGGTGTTCGCGATCGGGCAGACCGTCGGCCCGTGGGCGGCAGGCGCCGTCGCGGACCGGACGGCGGCCGACGCCGCGCTGGTCTGGACGGCCGCGCTGTGCGCACTCGGAGCCTTGGCCACGACGTTGCCACGATCACGGGTCGGACCTCGTACAGCGGTCGGCGCCGACGGCCGACGGGATCTTCGGTGACGGCGACCCGACCCCGGGCGAGTTCCTCCGGCGCCCATATCCTGCGTGACATGATCAACTCGTATGCGGACCTTGACGATGCCGGAGTCGCGATAGCGGCGGCACGCGCCGGCGCGGACGTAGTGCGCAGCATGTACGGCCGGCGGCTCACGCGCATCGACAAGGGCGCCGGGGACTTCGCCACCGCCGCCGACGTGGAGGCCGAAAAGACGATCCTCGGCGTCATCCGTGCCGCCCGACCCGACGACGCCGTCCTCGGCGAAGAAGGCGGGCAGCAGGGTGCCGCGGAGACGGAGCGCCGGTGGCTGGTGGATCCCTTGTGCGGCACGCTGAACTACGCCGTCGGCAACATGCTGGTGGCCGTCAACGTGGCGCTGCGCAACGGGGCGGCGGCGGTCGCCGACCCCTTCAGCGGCGAGATCTTCTTCACCGACGGTGAGACCGCCCGGGTGCGGCACGAGGGGGTCGATGCCCGGCTGTCGCCCACCCCCGACACCCGACTCGTGGATGTCAACCTGGACCCGCCGTTCCCCGGCGCACCCGGCTTCCGGGCCGTGGACCTGTTGGCCCAGCCCGGGTTCGTCGAACGGTTCCGGCCCCGGGTCGTGTCCACGACACTGGCATTGGCCTGGGTCGCGGCAGGCAAGCGCGCCGCATACGTCACCGACGGCGGCGATCTGTCCGGGAGCGTGCATTTTGCCGCCGGCATCGCGCTGTGCCGAGCCGCCGGCTGCGTGGTCACCGGCATCGACGGTGCCCCGATCGGGCAGGCAGGCCGCGGACTCGTCGTGGCCGCCGACGGTGAAACCCACGAACTGCTGATGTCGATGATCCGCAGCAGCAGCCGGCACCGCACCTGACCGGTCGTCCCCGCCTCAACGGGCCGGCGCCCTGTCGAGAGGGAACGGCGCCCTGTCGAGAGGGAATGGACCGGGCAACTGCGGCCATCCCTGAACAGAGGGCGGGGACAACCGACATCAACCGCGGCCCGCTCAGCACGGGCGCTGTCGAACCCGTGCACGGTTCGACACACCCACGGGCGCCGGCCGCCTCCCAGGCCTGCTCCGGCCGACGCCGTACCGCGAGCCCTGCCCCCGGGTCGCCGGCCCGTGGGGTCGTACCCGGCTCACCCCGAGGGCAGCACTCGCAGGTGTCGGTGGCGGCGTAGCCGTGCCGTGGAGACGGCGGCCAACGCCAGCGAGAACACGAGGGCGGCCACCAGGCCGTGGGCGACGCCGCGAACGAGGAAGGCGGTGTCGGTGTGGTCGATGGCGTACGTGCCGATCTCCCGTCCCGACCAGAAGGGCATCAGTCGCGCCGTGGTCGTCGCGGGGTCGGCGACCATCTGCATTCCGACCGTGACGAGCAGAAGCAGCGTGCCCTCGAACTCGCCCGGCACCAGGGCTCCCAGGAGCAGGCCGAACGGTGCCGCCACGGCCACGCACAGCACCATCGCCACGGCGAGCGCGTCGCGGCGCACGTGTGGTTGGTCCATCGTGACGATCGCCAGGTAGGGCAGTGTCACCACCACACCGATCAGCCACAGGGCGAGCATCCTGCCCATCCAGAGGTGATGCGCCCGATAGCCGGACAGGCGAAGTCGTTGGTCGATCGAGCGTCCGTTCTGCGCGACGAACAGGGCGGAGCCGCTCATCGCCCAGCTCAGACCCACGAACAGGAACCTGATCGCCTGTCCGGGGTGGTCGGCGCGTTGCATCAGGTAGAACGGCAGGGGGAACAGCAGCAGGAGAAGGAGCACCACGCGGCGCCGCAGAATCTCTCGGCCGGTCATCTCGGCAATGGTCGACAGTCGCGTCACCGCAGGTGGGTTCCCTTCGGGTGGTGCCGGCCTCGAAGGGCCGGGGCTGCTTCGTGGCGCGGCGTCAGATCGACGACCGTGTCGGCTCGTTCGAGCCGATCCAGCAGGTGCGTGACCACGACCACGGCCCGGCCGCTGTTCGCCCATTCCCGGACCTGGTCCCAAAAGTGCGTGTACGAACCGTGGTCGAAGCCCTGATAGGGCTCGTCCAGGAGAAGCACGTCCGGATCACCCAGCGCGGTCAACACCACCTCGAGTTTTTGTCGGGTACCGCCCGACAGGCGCGCGGCCGCGGTGGGCGCCGGCTGGGGCCATCGCAGGTGTTCGGCCATGGCCCGCCCGGCTCCACGAGAGCGGTTGCGGCTCAGGCCGCGGCCGGCGCCGACGAGTGCGAAATGCTCGTCGGGGGTGAGGAAATCACTGGTTCCCCCGCCTTGCGGGCAGTAGCCGATCGACCCGCGCACCACGATCCGACCCGCGTGTGCCCGCTCCAGTCCCGCGCAGATGCGCAGGAACGTGCTCTTGCCGCAGCCGTTCGCGCCGACCACGGCGGCCACTTCCCCGGCATGCACGGTCAGGTTGACATCGTCGAGCAGTGGGCGCCGGCCGTGCCGCTTGCCGATGCCGCTCGCCTGGAGTCGAGGCGGCTCCGAGGGAACGACCCGGCGTTTTACCGGTGTCGGCGGCGTGCCGAGACTCTCGTATACCGCCGCCGCGTAGGCCGAGGGCGTCCCGAACGCGCGGAGGGGATCCTCGCCCGCCTCCCACAGATGCGCCCGCGTCTCGTCCAACACCCGCGCGACCTGATCCGCCGGCAGCCCGCGGAGTCGAAGTTCGCTCGCCAACGAGCCGAGCCAATCGGAACCGGCGATCACTGCCGCACCCCTTCCCATATCGCGCCTACCCGCTGGGCGAACTCGGTCCATTCACCGGCCGCGGTACGCAACTCCCGGTCGCCCAAGGGCGTCGACCGGTAGTACTTGCGGGCCGGGCCCGCATCGCCCACACCCCAGCGGGACGTGATCAACCCGTCGCGTTCCAGACGCAGCAGCACGGGATACAACGTGCCGCCGCGGATCGTTCCGAGCCCCGCGGCCTCCAGCGCCTGCGTGAGTCGATATCCGTAGCTCTCGCCGTCGGCGAGCAGGCCCAACACACACAAGTCCAGTACGCCACGCAGCCATTGGCTGTGCCGCTCCGCGTTCATGTGGCGACACAGTAGCAGCACTATCTACCTGGTGCCGCTACTTAGTATCGATCGCCCGGAGCACGGACGACACACGGACGACACGCGGATGGGGCAGGCGTCACCGGCACCGGCGAGCGGTCGACAACGCCCGCTGCGCCGAAGGGATACGACCGTGTCGTCGACCTCGGCCGCGTCGCGGGTCGCGACGCCGGCGGCTCGCCGGTGGGCGTTGTTCAGGCCGAGCGGGTAGCGGCCGCGCCTGACCTCCGGCCCACTCGTCGGTTGCACCGGGGTCGACGTCGGCCCGGAACTTCACGGTCCGTTCCCGCCGTCCTGCCGGATCGCCGCACATGCAGCCCGCTGTGCCTCCGGAGACGGGACCACTTGCCGCGATTGGGCGAATCGCAACATGTTGCCGGACGGATCGACGAACGCGCAGTCGCGGACGCCGCCGGGCCTGTCGATCGGTTCCTGCATCACCTCGGTGCCCGCAGCCTCGATGCGCTCGAAGGTGGCGTCGCAGTCGTCGGTCGCGAAGACGAGGGGGCCCAGCAGACCGTTGGCCATCAGGCCGGCGATCGCCTGCCGGTCGGCCGGTGGGACATGGGGGTCCGCGCCGGGGGATTCGAGGACGATCCGCACATCGGGCTGTGCGGGCGGGCCGACGCTCACCCGTCGTATCCGCCCGGAGCCGTGGCCGTCGCGTACCTCGAAGCCGAGCACGTCACGGTAGAAGCCGAGCGCCGCGTCGAGATCGTGGACGGTGAGCGTGCAGGACGAGAGCCTGAGGTTCGTACGGGTCACCTCCGCTCCTTGTCGCCACCGGGAAGTACGACGATGTCGCGGTCGCGGAGCCGGTCGGGGTCGGTGTCGATGTCGATGCGGGTGATCTTGTCGTCGTCGACGGTGAACGCGAAGACGGCCTTCGGCCGGCCCAGGTGCGACCAGACGGCAGCCGGTACTCCGTCGACCAGAGCGAGCCGGGCGGCCTGAGCCCGTCCGGCGAAGAAGGCCGCGACCTCGTGGCCGCCGCGGATGTCGCCGACCACCGCGTCCGGATCGAGCACCTCGACCAGGGCGGCGAAGTTCCCGCTCCGGGCGGCGGCGAGGAACGCGTCGATGATCTCCCGTTTGGCCGATCGCGCGGCATCGGATGCGTCGGCGGCTCCTTGTACCCGACGCCGGGCCCGGCTGGCGAGCTGCCGCGCCGCCGCCGGGGAGCGGTCGGTGATGGCGCCGATTTCGCCGAACGACACCGCGAAGACGTCGTGCAGGACGAACGCGAGCCGCTCGGCGGGAGTCAGCGTGTCCAGCACCACCGTCAGCGCGACACCGACCGAATCGGCCAGCAGCGTCTCGTCCTCGGGGCCGGACGGGCCGGTCGGCCGGATGGTCGCATGCGGCGCCTCCGGCTCGGGCGGCAGCGCCCCGGCCGACTCCTCCCGCCGATTCCGGCGCGCCTCGAGCATGTTCAGGCACACCCGGGCGACGATCGTGGTCAGCCATCCTCCCGGGTTCTCGATCTCGCCGGTGTCGGCGCGGCTGACCCGCAGCCATACCTCCTGCACCGCGTCCTCGGCCTCGCCGGGCGTGCCGAGCATCCGGTAGGCCACCGCGTGCAAGCGGCCCTGGTGCTCGGCGAACTGCTCGCTCACCCAGTCCTGATCGACCATGTGTCACATTCCTTCGTCTCGTCGGTCATTACTGATTGACCGGTGAACCCGTGCCGATGTGACATCCGGGCCAGACCCGGCGGTCCGGCCTGCCGGCGGTCGGACGGCACAGCACCTCAAGCACCAGGGAGACAAGCATGAAAGCGCACGTGAGCTCGATCCTTCTCGGCGTCCGGGACATGGAGGCGTCCAAGCGGTTCTACACCGAGGGGCTGGGCTGGAAGGTCGCGAACGACTACGGCATCTCGGTGTTCTTCGAATCGGACGGCGCCTCACCCGTCGGCTTCTACGGCCGCGAAGGCCTGGCCGACCAGGTGGGCACGAGCCCGGAAGGCAGCGGATTCAGCGGGCTGGTCCTCACCTACGTCGTCCGCAGTGAGGCGCGGGTCGACGCGGTCGTCGCGGAGGCAGCGAAGGCCGGCGCCACGATCCTCAAGCCCGCCGGGGCCCTGCCCTGGGGCGGGTACGGCGGCACCTTCGCCGACCCGGACGGCTACATCTGGAGCCTCGCCTACAGCGCCCAGGGCGAGGACCAGCCCTACGCGGAGTAGCCGCCGAGGACAGCGTCCGGACATGGCGGGACGCGGTCCTTGCCGGCCACGCGGGACGGCCCCTGCCCACCGGTGAACTCGCGGCGCGACCGCCGCGACCGGCGCCGACGGGCGGGTTCGGCGCGACCGCGGGTCGGGCGCGACGCATTCGGTTCACGGACGGGCACCGAGCCCGGCCCGCACGAGCCCGACCCGCACGCGCCCGCCCCGCGCACCGCCGACGGCGAGACGTTCCGTCGCTATGTGCCGCGAACCGTCCGAGCGCACCGCCGGCCCCGAGGAGATCACCGCCGCCCGCACCTCGCGGCATGCAGGTCACCCGCAGCACGGGCGACGGGGCCCGAAGAACGTCGCGGATTTCCGGTTCCCGGTATGCGCCTGGGCCGACTACTCCACCCTCGGCGGCGTCAACGTCGTCGGCTTGGCGCAAATGACGATCGGCGGCGAAGGCGCCTGGCAGGACGAGGTCGCCGCGTTGACCGTCAGGCTCTACAACAACGGCCCGCCAAAGGGCCTGACAGGCGGCGGGGGAGCAGCCCGACCGAAGCGGTCGGCCGGGCTGCTCCGGACAGCCTCCCGGTCAGCCGGGCATGGCGGTGCCGCCGTTGATGCGAAGTATCTGGCCGGTGATGAACTCGGCGGCGGGTGACGCGAGATAGCAGACGGCCCAGGCGACGTCGTCGGGGTGGCCGATCCGGCGGAGGGCGGCGGCTTCGATGTTGCGTTCCTGGGGGATACCGGCGGTCATGGGGGTGGCGATGACACCGGGGGCGACGGCGTTGACACGGACGCCGTCCGGGCCGGCTTCGACGGCGAGGGTTTTGGTGAGTTGGGCGACGGCGGCTTTCGACATGGCGTAGCAGGCGATGTTGGGGCGCAGGGTGTCGATGGCGCTGGAGGCGACGTTGACGATGTTGCCGCTGCCTTGGGCGGTCATGACCCGGGCGGCGGCGCGGCAGCCGAAGAAGACGCCTTTGAGGTTGACGGCGAGGACACGGTTCAGGTCGGCTTCGTCGGTGTCGACGACGCGCCGGGCGTGCGAGATGCCGGCGACGTTGACCATGGTGTCGAGGCGGCCGTGGCGTTGTGTGGTGCGGTCGATCAGGTCGTCGACGGCGGCGGCGTCGGTGACGTCGAGGGGGTGGTGCCAGGCGCGGTCGGTCCCGTGCGCGGTCTCGATCGTGTGGGCGGTTGTCGCGGCACCGTGGCCGTCGTGGTCGGTGCAGATCACGGTGGCGCCGCAGTCGGCGAGGCGCAGTGCGGTGGCGCGGCCGATGCCGCCGGCGGCACCGGTGACGACGGCGATCCGGTCGGTCAGGTCGTGGGCGGGGTTCACCGGCTGTCCCTGGTGGTGGTGAGGGTGCGGAGGGCCTCTCGGGAGGTGGTGGCGGCGATGCGGTAGATGCCGCGGCCCATGAAGGAGGTCTCGGCGTCGAAGCGCCGGGTGAACGCCTCGGCCGCCGCCTCGTGGGCGCCGGTGTTGTCCGGTGCGGCGAGGACGGCGAGTTCGGCGAGGTGGCAGGCGAGTTGCAGATCGTCGCCGATGAGATCGCGGGCTTTGGCGGCGAGGGCGTCGGCGCCGCCGGCGAGTTCGGCGAGGACCGCGGCGAGTTGCTCACGGGGAGCGGGGAGCAGGTCGGCGGCGTAGCCGTTCCACCAGCCGCCGTGCAGCCGGATGACGTTGGCGGCGATGAACTCGGGGCGGTCGTGCAGGGGTTGCAGGTACGGCAGGTCTGCCAGGTGCGGCGGGACGCGCAGCGTGTCGAGGATGGTGTCCGGGCGCTGACCGGCGTTCAGCGCGTCGAGGGTGTGGGCGACGATGTGGCGCAGGAGTTCGGCGGCGTTGCCGAGGCGTTCGCGGATGGTGGCGGCGCCGAGGATCGGCATGGAGTGGCCGGGGATGAGGGTGTCGGGGCCGACGGCGGCGATGCGGTCGAAGGCGTCCGCCCATTCGTCGGCGTAGCGCTGGACCTTTTGCGGGTTGCCGGCGTTCGGGCACACCCCGTTCCACAGGTCGCCGACGCAGACCACGCGTCGGCCGGGGATCCACACCCAGGTGGCGTCGTCGGTTTCGGCGCGGGCGTGGTGCAGGTGGAAATTCTCGCCGCCGATCCGCAGGGTCAGCGTGTCGTCGTACACGGTGTCCGGCCAGAATATGTCGGTCTCGTGCCGGGGCCACCAGGTGCGCGGGCCGCCGGACTGGCGGGCGTTGACGGTGGTGTTGAGGTCGGCGGTGCGGATGTAGCGGCGGAACCGGTCCATGACGGCGCGGTGCGCCACGATGCGCGGGGGCGGGTCGCCCCGTTCGGCCGCCTCGGCGAGCAGCGGGCCGTGTCCGAACGCGTGGTCGATGTGCGCGTGGCTGTACACGACGGTGTGCAGCGGCGCGTCGGTGACGGTGCGGATCAGGCGCAGCAGTTCCGGTCCGTCGTGCCGCATCGCGGTGTCGACCAGGACCAGGCCCTCGTCCGTCTCGATCACCGCGACGTTGACCACTCCGGCGGTGACCTGCCACGTGCGCGGCGCGACCTCGATCGCCCGGCCCTTCGGCTCTGCCCAGACCTCGAACAACCTGCCCATGGTGCCGGACGGAGTGCGGTGCTCGGCGGGAGCCGGCGTGTCCGCGGTGTCGTCGGGCGGGGCGGCGAAGGGGTCGTTCATGTAAACCTCCGAGAGTCCAGAGCGTCCATCGCCTGATTTAAACAGATGATTGAATCAGGCGATGGAAACAGGTGATGGCTATCATGGCTCCGGTGTGATCGGCAAGAACCAGGAAGGCGGTACACGGTGGGCAGCAGTGGCGGGGCGCGGATCGGCGGCATGACCGAGACCGACGGAGACACGACCGCGACGCGGCTGATCGAGGCCGCCGAGCGGCGGATTGCCGACGCCGGTGTCGACGGCGCCTCGATGCGCGCGATCAACGCCGAAGCGGGCGTGAACGTGGCCGCCGCGCACTACCACTTCGGCTCCAAACAGGCCCTCGTGAACGCGGTGCTCACCCACCGCATGAGCCGTCTCGCGCAGCGCCGCGCGCGCTACCTCGACCGGCTCGGCGTCGCCGACACGCCCGAACTCGGCGCGGTCGTCGAAGCCTTCGTACGCCCCCTGGACGAAATCCGCCGGGAGGAGCCCTGGGGCCCGACCTATCTCGGCTTCCTTGCCGCCCTGGCCCGGGCCGCACAGCCCTGGCGCGACCGCCTGGCCGAGCAGGCCGCTCTGCACCGGGCCCCCTTCGACGCCGAACTCGCCCGTGCCCTGCCCGCGTTGCCGCCCACCGTCCTTCGCACCCGCTTCGCCTGGGCCGCACTCACCATCGTCACCGCCCTCGCCGACGCGCCCCCGACCGACGACCACAATGCGCACGACGTCGCCGACGCACTGATCGACTACACCACCGGCGCACTGGGAGCAGCACACCGCTGACCACACGCGAAACCGGACGACAGCGGCCGTGAACGGCACGCCGCCGACCCGTCGGAGCCGGCAGGCGCCACCACATGGCGTGCGCGTCGCCCCGCCCGCACGCGCACCGCCCGCCCCCGAGCACGCGTCAACGCGTCTTCAGGCCGCAGTGACCACCTTTCCCACGCCTCGGCCTCCGACGGTCCCTCGGCGAACCAGCCGGTCGCGCGGCGCATGTCGTCGGTGGCGGCGCGGTCGGTCGCCGCACCGTCGCGGTGGTGTCACAGGGCGCGTCGGTGCCCCCGTCGCGCCGTCACGAGACCACGACCGCTTCCGTTGCCCGGGCTCCCCGGTCGGCGGCAGGCACGCGGGACTCCGGCAGGCTCTCGCGTGTCTTCGCCCAGTGCAGGAGGTCGGCGTCGGCCAGTGTGCTCACCCACATGTCGGCGAGAGCCAGTTCCTCGTCGCGAGGGTCGGCACCCACGCCCAGGACGCGCAACCCCGCCCGCGTCGCGGAGAGGATGCCGCAGTACGAGTCCTCCACCGCCAGGGTGACGGCCGGAGTGGCGCCGCAGGCTCGGGTGGCGGCGAGGTAGACGTCCGGTTCGGGCTTGGGGCGCAGGTTCGCGTCCGGGACCACGACGTCGACGAAGCGGTGGAGCAGTCCGGCGTGTGCCAGGCCCGACTTCACCACGTCACGGGGGCAGTTGCTCGCCACCGCCAGGGGTGCGAAGTACGAGGCCAGGCGTACGAATTCGACCGCCCCGGGAATCGTCACGGGATGGGCCGCGACCAACTTGCGGAAGTGTTCGAGGAGTTGCCCGGTCACCTGGTCTGCGTGGCTGGTGGGCAGGCCCACCACTTCGGTCATGAGCCGCCCGCATTCGGTGAAGTGCAGGCCCTTGGTGCGTTCGCCGAAGTCGGCCGGGGTCGGGACCCCGTACCCACGAAGCACGAGCTCACGCGCTTCTTCCCAGTGGCATTCGCTGTCCAGCAGGGTTCCGTCGCAGTCGAAGACGATGGCTGCCGGGGTCCAGGAGAGGAGGGAGTTGCCTGTCATCGATGGGGCCGTCCGATCGAGAGAGGGCGGGCCCCCGAGATGCCCGCGCGAGGTCCGGAGACGGCGTTGTGGGCCGACCCGAAACATAACGCTCATTACGTTAGGTTGGATACGGTAAGTAATCAAATAATGACGCTTTGACAGCGTGTTGCTCTCGATGCGGGTGCGGGCGGGTGCGGGCGACCCGTCGGTCCGGTGGTACGCGTCGCGCTCCGGGGTGCCGGTCACGATGGGTGGCCGCGTCGTTCGGTGATCCGCCGGCAGGTGAGGAGGCGTTCGCGTGGGTGGTCGGGACGGCGCGTTCGGGGCTGTCGGCCGTGGCTATTCGGCGTCCGCGCAAACCTTCGGGGCGACTCCGGGGCCGTCCGTTGTACCCGCCAGGGCGCGGGCCAGGGTGGCCTCGGCGCGCGGGGGATCGGCGAGCAGGGCCGGCAGGAGCAGGCGCCAGAGGTCGGTCAGGTCGTTCTCGATGTCGGCGCGGCCGGAGAGCGCGTCGGAGACGGTGTGCATGCCGAAGAAGGCGTGGATGATCGAGCGAGCCGCCGCCGCCGGATCGACGCGGTCCGCGAGATCGCCTTCCTCGCGCGCGCGATCCAGCAAGGCGTGCGCGGCGGCGATCCAGTCCACGAAGGGGGTCGGCAGTGTCGCGTCGATGGCATAGCGCTCTCCCCACAACCGTGCCCCGCCACGGACCACGGGATCGTCGCGATAGGCCCGGGCCACCGCGAAGCTGAGCCGCACCAGACCCTCCAAGGCCGGTGCGCCCGCCGGGATTTGCCGTTCGATGAGCTCCGGCCAGGTGGCGAAGTGGGCTTCGACGATCGCGCGGGCCAGGGCATCCTTGTTGGTGAAGTGGAAATAGATGGCACCGCTGGTGAGTCCCGACGCGTTGCCGATATCGCTGATGCTCGTCCCGGCGAACCCTCGCTCGTGGAACAGGCGTGCCGCCGTCTCCAGAAGGGATTGGCGAGTCGCTCCGGCCCGTTCCTGCACGTGCCACCTCCAGCTCGGATATCTGCGTAGAAACTAGTGCCGTTCGGGCTCGTGGTGACGCACCACGGACGCGACACGACATCGCTCGGAAGCGGAACCGTCGCACCTTCCAAGGCGCGCCTGATGCCGCGAGAGTCGTGGCGAGAGGACGACATGCACCATCCCGGCCCCTGGGTTCTGCTTGTATCCATGACTACGTTCGGTGGCCGCGCAGCGTCTTCGGGCCTGTCGGCGAGGCAGTTGAGTTGGTCGCGCACCGTGGCACGGGAGTCGGTGCACCGGGCTTCGGTGGCCGAGGTGTTGTTGACCGATGTGGTCCGTCTCGCGGAGGCGACCTTTCTGGCCGCGGCCCAGTGGCCTCGCTCGCATCCCACATTCCCGCCGTCCGGCGACGGCGGACACAGCCGGCTGATGATCGTGGAAACGCTCCGTCAGCTGGGAATCTTCATCCCGTCGCAGTTCTTCTCCGTGCCCCTCGAAGCGCACTTTCTGATCAAGGACCTTTTTTACGGCGTGAACGTCGCCACGGAGCCGCGTTTGCGGAGCGGCGCCACCGATATCACCTGTTTGGCCGAAGTCGACGACCTGCGGCCCACGCGCGACGGGCGCGGACTTCGGGGCATGCGCTTGCGCATCCACCTCTCGGCCGGCCTCACAACCTTCGCGCGCGCGGGCGGCAACGCGCGATTCCTGGACGCGGGCACGTATGCGGCTCTGCGCGGCGATTCGGCCGGGGTCCGAGCGCCTCGGCCGTGCCGCAGACCGACACCGGAGGCGGTGGACGCGGTCCTGCCCCGCGACGTCCTGCTCGCACACAGCGGGGGCGGGATCCTGGAACTGGACCCCGCCGATCACCTGCATCCCTTCTTCTTCGATCACGCCGGCGACCACGTGCCCGGGATGGTGCTCGTCGAAGCCGCCCGGCAGGCGATCGCACTCGCGAGCGACGGCGAGCTGTTGCGGCCGACGGCGTTTCGGCTGCGGACGCCGTACTTCACCGAGTTCGATCCGCCGGCCCGGGTCGAATGCTCCCTGCACAGCGGACGCCAGGCCTCGTTCCGTTTCCGGCAGGGGGCGGGCCACACGGCGACGGGGGCGTTGCGGTACCGCTGAGACGGGGCCGACGGTCGAGTCGCGCCGCGGTCGCCGCCCGCGAACGCGCGGGTGACGAAACGTCGACCCCGGCGGGCAGGCCGAGGTTCTCCGGCCGGCAGGACAACGCGCTGTGTACCTCGGTCGGGTCGGAGATCGGGGCGCTCTCGGACAAAAGTGAATGAAAACAGGAGAAAAGGAAAATAAGTGCTCGGGTGCTCGACTGCTCGGAGAGTACGTTCCGCCGGGTGGCGACCCCGCCGGGCGCCCGCCCTCCCGTCCGTCCCGGCCGGCGGTGGCCGGTCCGCTCGTTTGCAGAAAGGTGCGGGTATGGCGCGCGCGATCTGGACCGGTGTGATCAATTTCGGCTTGGTGACCGTCCCCGTCGGGCTGTTCTCGGCGACCGAGGACCACACGATCCACTTCCACCAGCTCCAACGCGGCACCGCCGACCGGGTCCGGAACCAGCGAGTGAACGAGCGCACGGGCAAGGAGGTCGACTACGCCGACATCGTCAAGGGTTACGACACCGGCGACGGCCGGTACCTCACCGTCGAGCCCGACGAACTCGCCGACATCGCCCCGGGCCGGTCCCGAAGCATCGACGTCACCGCTTTCGTCGACCTCGCCGACATCGACCCCATCCACTTCGACAAGACCTACTACCTCGCTCCCACCAAACCCGAGTACGAACGCGTCTACGCCCTGCTGCTCCAGGCGCTGGAGCGCACGAACCGCGTCGGCATCGCCCTGTTCGTGATGCGCGGCCGCCAGTACCTGACCGCTCTGCGCGCCCGGGGGCGGGTACTGACCCTGGAAACGCTGCACTTCGCGGACGAGATCCGCGATCCCACCGCCGAACTCGACCATCTCCCGAAGAAGACCGCGTTCAAGGAGCGGGAACTGAAGATGGCCGAACAACTCGTCGAGGCGATGGCCGCCCCCTGGCACCCCGACGAGTACCACGACACCTACCGCGAACGCGTCGAGGAACTCCTGGAGAGCAAACGGCAAGGCAACGAGATGGTCTCCGCCGAGGAAGCCCCCGAGCCGACGAACGTGGTCGACCTCATGGACGCCCTGCGCCGCAGTGTGGACACCGCGGGCGGGCGCGGCCGTACCACGGCCGGCCGCACCAAGCCCGGCAAGGGCGAAGCCGCAGGCTCCGCCAAGCGTCGCGCGGGGACGACGACCCGCCCGCGTGGGAGGAAGGCCGGCCCCACCGGCGGGAAGTCTCGGCCGAGGACGGGCGACAGGGGCGACAGCGGCGGGAAGGGCGGCTCCGCGCCGAACGGCAAGGCCGGGAACCTGTCCGCCTTGACCAAGGCCGAACTGTCCCGCATGGCCGCCGACCTCGAGGTACCGGGACGCTCCAGGATGACGCGCGACCAACTCGAGGACGCCGTCCGCGACGCCGGCGGCACGAAGCGCGCGCACGGCAAGCGCAAGGCGTCCTGAACACGTCCACGGCGACCTAACCCCAAGTCATCGATGTACTACGATGAGTGCGCATGTCGGACGGCTGCGGCCCGGTTTTGGTCCGTCGGAGCGGACGGATTGTCCGCGGAAGGACGAGGCAGCCGAGTGGAGGAGGGGCTTCGGGACCCTCGGCGGGTCGGCGCTCCTGCGTGACCGTCCGGTTCATCCGTGATGAAGGGGGCCGTGCGTGTCGGTCTATCCGCCGGAGCCATGGGAGCTGCGCGGGCAACTCCACATTTCGCTGTTCGCCGTTCCGAGGCGTCATCTGTCCGCCGACACGCCGGAAGGGACCCGGTCCGTGACGATCGCCGGACGTCGCCTGGTCGCCGCGGCCTGGGTCGTGTACGAGCCGGGGGGCGTACTCGCCTACCGCGAATTCCTCGTGGCGATGCTGGTGCGCGAGGGACTGCGTCCGAGGGCCTGCATCCGCGACATCTGGGTCGACCATACGATTGCGCGTGACGGTGGCCGCGCCCTGTGGGGCATCCCCAAGGAGATGGCCCGTATCGACATCCGGCAATACACGGACGGTGGAGTGAACGCACGGGCGGAAACCGCACATTGCCTGGCCCGCGCCGAGTTCACGCCCCGCTTGACGGTGCCCCGGCGATGGACCATCGCCGGCCGGATCGTCCAGACCCTCGACGGCCGTGCGAAGAGGAGCCGCGCACGCGTGCGCACCGGTTTGCGGATCGCGTCCGCCCGCTGGGAGTT
This sequence comes from Embleya sp. NPDC025285, assembly GCF_055558835.1. Taxonomy (NCBI): domain Bacteria; kingdom Bacillati; phylum Actinomycetota; class Actinomycetes; order Kitasatosporales; family Streptomycetaceae; genus Embleya; species Embleya sp. NPDC025285. Next base: position 354 of record NZ_JBVHLU010000026.1, on the reverse strand, counting down.
CCCGCTCGACGGCCCGTTGGCCGCGCTTTCCGGCCGGCGCCCCCTCGTGTCACTGTCGCTGCGCGACTTTCGGCTGCGCTTCGGGGGCTGACCCGAAGGGCTCGCCGCCCACGCTCCACCATCCGCCGGAACCGCCGGGCACGCGGCGCCGGGGGCTGCTCGCAAGGAGCGCCTCATCCGGTCGTCGCGGTCGTGGCGGCGTGGGTCGTCCCGACGGCGAGCGTCCCCCGGTGCCGGGCGCGGGGGGGGGGGGGGGGGCGGGGCCGGGGGGGGGGGGGGGAGGAAAAGAAAAGGAACCCCTCTCCACGCGCTCTTCCCTCCCTTGGGCATACTTCCCCCAAACCTCGGGAAAAG